>PXRQ01000051.1 GCA_003022005.1 Halobacteriales archaeon QS_5_70_15 | reverse complement strand
CGACGCGGTCGGTGGTGCGGCGGTCCTGCCAGACCAGGGCGTTGTAGATGGGGTCGCCGGTTTCGGCGTCCCAGACGACGGTCGTCTCCCGCTGGTTCGTGATCCCGATCGCCTCCAGCTGACTCGCGTCGAGGTCCTCCTTCTCGAGTGCGCTGGTTACGACTTCCTTCGTCCTCTCCCAGATCTCGGCGGCGTCGTGTTCGACCCAGCCGGGTTCCGGGTAGATCTGTTCGTGCTTCTCGTAGGCCTGGGTGACGACCTGCCCGCTGTGGTCGAACACCATGAAGCGCGTTCCGGTCGTCCCCTGATCGATCGAGCCGACATACGTGTTTGGCATGGTTCCTGGTTCTCCGTCTGGCGGTATCTTTACTGACTTTACCGCCGTGCCGATAAACAATATAGCAAACCCTATTAAACGTTACGTATGACCAGGGTTTGACAGTAAAGATACTCGGTTCCACCGTCGAACGACCGCGAGCTGAGAGCCGCACCGGTGAAATAAAGTGGGTCGGCGTCAAAGCGTCGACGCACGGATGGGATCGGTACCACATATCACGGTCATCGGCGGCGGGTCGACCGGGATCGGCATCGCCCGGGACCTCTCGATGCGAGGGCTGGACGTGACCCTCGTCGAGCAGGGGAACCTGACCCACGGCACCACCGGCCGGATGCACGGACTCCTCCACAGCGGCGGCCGCTACGCCGTTCCGGATCAGAAGAGCGCCAGGGAGTGCATCGAGGAGAACCGCGCCCTCGGGGACATCGCGAGCCACTGCGTCGAGATGACGGGCGGGCTGTTCGTCAAGCGTCCCGAGGACACCGGGGAGTACTTCGAGGAGAAGTTGCGGGGCTGCGAGGAGTGCGGCATTCCCGCGGAGGTCGTCTCGGGCGAGGAGGCCCGCGCGATCGAGCCCCACCTCGCGAAGGACGTCGACAAGGCGATCTCGGTGCCCGACGGCGCCGTCGACCCCTTCCGGCTGGTGGTCGCGAACGCCGCCAGCGCCGAGGAACACGGCGCGCGCATCGAGACCCACTCGACGGTGACCGACCTCCTCGTGGAGGAGGGCGAGGTCGTCGGCGTCGAGGTCGAGCACGCCTCCGGGTCGGGCAAGCGCGTCCACGGAACCGAGGGCGGGATCGAGGCGATCCGGTCGGACTACGTCGTCAACGCGACGGGGGCCTGGGCCGGCCGGATCGGCGACATGGCGGGGGTCGATATCGAGGTCCGACCGTCGAAGGGCGTGATGACCATCATGAACTCCCGGCAGGTCGACACCGTCATCAACCGGTGCCGGCCGAAGGGGGACGCGGACATCATCGTCCCCCACGAGACGACCTGCATCCTCGGGACGACCGACGAGGAGGTCGAGGACCCCGAGGACTACCCCGAGGAGGGGTGGGAGGTCGACATGATGCTCTCGGAGCTCTCGGAGCTCGTGCCCATGCTCGCGGACGCCCGGACGATCCGCTCGTTCTGGGGCGTACGCCCGCTGTACGAGCCGCCGGACGTCGGCAGCGAGGACCCGACGGACATCACGCGGGACTACTTCCTGCTCGACCACGAGGAGCGCGACGGCCTGCCGGGGATGACCAGCATCGTCGGGGGGAAGTTCACGACCTACCGGATGATGGGCGAGGAGATCAGCGACCACGTCTGTGCGCAGTTCGGCATCGACGCCGAGTGCCGCACGGCCGAGGAGCCGCTGCCGGGCAGCGAGGACTTCTCCGTGCTCCGGGACTACATGGACGAGTTCGGCCTCCAGTCGCCCATCGGCCGCCGGAGCGTCGAGCGGCTCGGCTCCCGGGCCGACGAGGTGCTGAAGACCGACGGCCCGAACCCGACCGTCTGCGGCTGCGAGGGGGTCACGCGCGCGGAGGTGCAGGACGCCATCGAGGGGTCCGGATCCGACCTCAACGCGGTCCGCATCCGGACGAGAGCGTCGATGGGGAACTGCCAGGGCGGGTTCTGCTGTCTCCGGCTGGCGAACGAGCTCCACGGGAGCTACGGGGAGTCGGTCACGCGACGGGCCTGGGACGAACTCCTCCAGGAGCGCTGGAAGGGCCAGCGCCACGCGCTCTGGGGGGACCAGCTCTCCCAGGCGATGCTGAACTACGCCCTCCACGCGACGACACAGAACCGCGACAACGACCCCGCGGAGGGGGGCCCCGTGGACTTCACCACGTTCGACGGCGGCCCGGAGCCGGCGGACGACGCGTCACCCGCCGGGGTCGCGACCGACGGAGGGACCGGCGATGGCGATTGAGTCGGAGGTGCTGGTCGTCGGCGGCGGGCTGGCCGGGCTCTCGAGCGCCATCTCGGCCGCGCGCGAGGGTGCGAACGTCAGACTGGTCTCGTACAAGCAGAGCACGCTCCGGAACGCCTCCGGGCTGGTCGACGTCCTGGGGTACACCCACGAGGGCGAGGGGCCGCTGACCGATCCGTACGACGCGATCCCGGAGCTCCCGACGGAGCATCCCTACCGGACCGTCGGGGCGAACACCGTCCGCGAGGCGATGGCGGCGTTCGACCAGTCGGCCCCGAACTACCGCGGCGGCCACACGGACCTGAACGCCCTCCTGCCGACCCACGGCGGGACGATCAAACCGACCGCGAGGTACCCGGCGGGCGCGAGCGCCGGCCTCGCGAGCGACGCCCGGAACGTCCTCCTGGTGGGGTTCGAGTCGATGGTCGACTTCGACGCCGAACACGCCGCGGCACACCTCCGGTCGGCGGGCGTCCCGTTCGAGGTTCGCGGCGTCACGATCCGGTTCCCGGGCGACCTCCGGGCCGACGCGAAGATCACCCGGTACGCGAAGCTCCTCGACACGAACGCCGGGGTGCCCGTCCGCGGCCGCGACCGACCCGTCCGCGAGGCGCTCGCCGAGCGGGTCAACACCGAACGCGAGGGCGAGCCGCGGGTCGGGTTCCCCGCGGTGCTCGGCGACGAGGACACGGCGGGGGTCCGCGTCGCGCTGGAGGAGCGGCTCGGCACGGACGTCTTCGAGGTGCCGATGGGACCCCCCTCGCTGCCGGGGCTCAGGCTCGAGGACGCACTGTTCGAGGCGCTGGACGAGGCCGGCGCCAGCATCGAGACGGGGAACCCCGTCGTGGACTACGAGGTCGACGGCGAGGGTCGCGTCGAGCGGGTGTACGTCGAGCGGAACGGCGCGCGGATCCCGAACAGCGCGGACCAGTACGTCCTCGCGACCGGCGGGCTGGTCGGCAAGGGCGTCGAGTCCGACCGCGGCCGCGTCTACGAGCCGGTGTTCCGCGGCCGCGACCGACCCGTCCGCGAGGCGCTCGCCGAGCGGGTCAACACCGAACGCGAGGGCGAGCCGCGGGTCGGGTTCCCCGCGGTGCTCGGCGGCTACGACTTCGCCGCCGAGAAGTCCGGCAGCGGCGTCTCGATCGCGACAGGCTACGCCGCCGGCCGACGGGCGGCACAGGAGACACGATAAGACGATGAGCGACGCAGAATCCCCCACGGACTTCGACCCGGCCGCACCGAACGCGGGCGAGGCGTTCGAACCCGTCGACGTCTTCGCCGACCACACCGACTTCGACCTGCGACCCGGCGCGGACTCCTGTTACAAGTGCTCGACCTGCGACACGAACTGCCCGGTCGCGGAGGTCGACGACGACTTCCCCGGGCCGAAGTTCCAGGGGCCCGAGCAGTGGCGGCTCAAGCGCCACGAGGACGACCACGAGATCGACGACTCGGTGATGGACTGCTCGAACTGCATGCGGTGTGACAACGCCTGTCCGTCGGGCGTGCCGCTCTCGCAGATGCACAACACCGCACGCGGGGAGTACGTCAGCGAGCGGATGTCGAAGACCTCCGTCGAGTACTGGCGCAACCGGATCCTCGCGAACTACCGCACCTCGGCGTTCCTCGCCAGCAGGATGCCCCGGGTCGCGAACTTCGCGATGAACTTCGGGCCCGCGCGGTGGCTCATGGAGAAGACGATGGGCATCACCAGCGAGCGGGACTTCCCCGAGTTCGCGACCGAGACGTTCCGCGACTGGTGGGAGGCCGGGGGCGCCGCCGGCGGCTCCCGGGAGCGCGCCCGGGAGGGCCGCGAGCGCCGCGGCGAGGACCCCGACGCCGACAAGAAGGTGGCGTACTTCCACGGCTGCTACTCCAACTACAACACCCCGGAGGTCGGGAAGGCGATGGTCCGGACCTTCGAGCACTTCGGCTACGAGGTCGTCGTCCCCGAACAGGGCTGTTCCGGCACGCCGATGTTCGCCAACGGGATGCTGCCCGACGCCCGCCGCCACGCCGAGGTCAACGTCTCCTCGATGTCGGACCTCGTCGAGGGGGGGTACGACGCCATCGCGTCGTGTACCTCCTGCTCGATGGCGCTCCGCCAGGAGTACCCGGAGCTGTTCGACATCGACGGCATCGAGGACGTCGCCGCGAACACGTTCGAGTCCATCGAGTACCTCCGGATCCACGAGGACCTGCGGGGGGCCATCGCCGACGCCGAGATCGAGGGGGACCTCGCCCGGGAGTTCGCGTATCACGCCCCCTGCCACGCCCGCAACCAGGGGCTGGACCGACAGGCGGTCGAGCTGTTCCGCGACCTCGAGGGGGCCGGCATCGAGGACGTCGGCGAGTCCTGCTCGGGCATCTCGGGCACCTACGGGTGGAAGTCCGAGAAGTACGAGAAGTCGATGAAGATCGGCGAGGAGATGTTCGGGCACATGGAGCACGCCGAGGGCGAGACAGGCATGACCGAGTGCCCGACGTGTGCGATGCAGATGGAACACGGCAGCGGCTACGAGATCCGACACCCGCTCGAACTCCTGGAGGCCGCGCTCGTCGAGTGAGCGGCGGCGAGGCCCCGTCTCCGCACGGGACGAGGCGCTCGCGTGCCACGAACCGCCCGGGTCGTGTCGCCGGCTGTCCCCGAACGCGGCCGCTCGCCACCGTCCGGGCGGTCGACGGGCCGTTTCCCTCGCGTACCAATCCGCCGGCCCGAGGGCGAGTCACCGGACCCGTCCGGGGATCGTCGGCCGTTATCCGGACCGAAACCGCACGACTGCGGCGTGTTTACTCGTCGTACCAAACGGTATAGGTGTGGCCGCGCCCTCCCCGTGGACATGAGCGCCACCGCAGGGGCGACGGCCGCAGACGCGGACGTGGACGCGGACACGGACCTGAACGAGAAGCAGCGGCGCATCCTCGGGTACCTGCGCGACCGCGCACCGACGAAGACGTACTTCAAGTCGCGGCTCATCGGCGAGGAGCTCGGGCTCTCGGCGAAGGAGGTCGGTGCGAACATGACCGCCATCCGCGACGGCGATTTCGACGTCGAGGTCGGGAAGTGGGGCTACTCCTCGGGGACGACCTGGAAGGTCACGGTCTGATCGGCGGGGTCCCCCGGTTCCGCCCTCCTCCGACGGGCCGCCGCACAGCGTTCCAGCCGAGCACGGGGCGTGTTCTCGACTCCGAAAGACGGGCGACATCGGGGCGCCGGACGGTGCGGAACCCGACACGGTGAGACACGACCGTGGTTCGGTAGCAGGTCACAGTCTACTCGAGACGCTTTCGGAGAGGAGGTGCCGAAAGACCCGACGAACTACGCCGACCGATCCAGGAGCGAACGAACCTCCTCCAGGTAGATTCGGAACAGCGGCAGTTCCTCTTGCAGGAAGTTGTAGACGTGCCTGTCGTCGATCTCGTTCCCGTACCGATGGGAGAGGACGTTCCGGAACCCGGCCGCCTGCGCCATCCGTTCGGCGATCGCTGCATCGATCATCGATCGGTTCCCGAGTTCGTGGAACACCCCCGCATTAGTCTCGGGAACATCTAGATTGGTGGCTCCGAGGACCATCTCACCGATGTCGATACACGCCTCGATTGCCGTCTCGAACTCTCGTTCGACGACGTCCCGCTGCTCGCGGTCGGTCCGATACGTGTCGAAGGAGATCGAATCACGTTTCTCCGCGAGCAGGGATACCGCCGCGCCGACGTATTCCGCCTTCTCGACGATCCGCCGTTCCGTCCGGTCGTCAATCCTACACGATCCGTTCGAGTTCGTCGAGAACGTCGTCGAAGGCGTCCAACTGATCTCGGCGATCCGATACGACCGGGGGCTGCCCACGGTACGTCTCTACGTCGTCCGTCGCTCCGAGGACGAGGATTCCATCGTCCAGAATCGTTTCGAGTAGGTCTTCCGGAGCACGCGAGAGGGGGACGACGTCGACGTCGTCCGTTTCGAGTTCCGTACTCAGTCGCTCGATAATCCCGAGACGGGCACGGGTCCGTTCGACCGAGGAGAGCGACTCGTCGAACTCGACCGCGAGGTCGATGTCACTCCGTGCTGTCGCCTCACCCCGGGCGTGAGATCCATAGAGAACACCGAGTGTGACGGGGGCGTCTTCGAGTATTCGGACGATCGCCTCGACGCCGAGGCCCGGAACGGTCGTTCCGGCGAGTTCCCGCATCGTGATGCGTGGTAAGCCGGGAATGTACTTAATCGTGTGTCCCGAAGGGACCGCTGCCTCGAGACGTCTTACACCGAGGTACTCCGTGGTTCGGTCACGTGAACACGAGCGACGTACGTGTCGAGGGACGGGTAGCGGAGTTCAGCCATCGTAGCTCATGTACTCGGCGGCCTCGCCCGCGAACTCGACGGCGTCGGGGCCGAACGAGTCGGCGTACCTGACCAGCAGCACCAGCAGCGCCTCCGGGCGTTCGAGGGCGTAGCCGTCCTCGCGGGTCAGCAGGCCGGCGGACTCCAGTTCGGCCGCGTACTTCGAGACCGTCGACCGGGAGACGTCGAGCCGCCCTGCGAGGTCCGCCCCCGACGCCTCCGGGTCGCGGAGGAGCGCGAGCACCATCCCGCGGGCGGTCGAGCGTCGGAGGTAGCCGAGCGCGCGCTTCTCGAACGCCGAGAACCGCCCGGTCGGGAAGAACCGTCGGTAGTCGCCGTCGCGCACGGACTCGACGGTGCCGCGCTCCTCCAGCCGGCGGAGGTGGTGCTGTGTCTCGCCCGTCCCGAGCTTGAGGTCGTCCCGTAGCTTCGAGAAGTGCGCGCCGGGCGTCGTCGCGAGGTAGCCGAGGACGGCGTCCCGGACGTTCGAGTCGGCGTCCGACGCCGGCGTCCGGTCGCCGCTCGCCCCGTCGCCGGCGAGCCGGGCGAGCGGGCTCGCCGCTCCGAGCGCGGCGAACCGACGCAGCGTCGACCGCTTGGACTCGTCCACCCCCTGCTCCTCGCTCATCCGTTCTCCCCTTGGTCGTCGGCAGTAAAACCCCTTTGGCCGAGTCCCCGCGGTGACCGCACGGCCGCGCCTACTCGGGTTCGGGCTCGCGATCCCGCTCGGACCCCGTGCCGTCGGTCCCCTCGCCGTCGGCTCCGCTCACATCCCCGGCGCCGCCCGCGTCGCCGGCGTCCGGCTCGGGGATGTCCGCCTCCGGGATCTCCTCGTCCATCTCCTCGATGACCTCGTCCGCGCTCCGGATGTCGGTCGGGTCCGCGCCCTGCTTGATCGCCTCGGCCTCCTGCTCCATCGCCTCGACGTCCATCTCGGCCTCCTCGTCGATCTGACCGAGGATCTCCTCGATGTCGTCGAGGCCGAGCATCTCGCGGGTCTCGGCGTCGAACTCCATGCTGTCGAGCAGCTGGCCGTCAGTCTGCACGTCGCTGCCGGTGAGGTGCTTGCCGTAGCGGCCGACGAGCGAGGTGAGCTCCTGGGGGAGGACGAACGTGGTCGACTCGCTCTGCCCGATCTCCGCGAGC
>PXRQ01000050.1 GCA_003022005.1 Halobacteriales archaeon QS_5_70_15 | reverse complement strand
AGCGGTCCACCTCCCCGAGCACGATGTCGAGGCTACCGAGCGCGGCGATGAGGTCCGGCACGAACTCGCCCTCCGACATCTCGGGGAGGGTCTGCAGGTTCGTGAAGCACGGCGAGCGGATCTTGAACCGCGCGGGCTTGTCGGTGCCGTCCGAGCGCATGTAGATGCCGAGTTCGCCCTTGGCGGCCTCGACGGCCCGGTAGACCTCCGTGTCGTTGGCCGGCTTCAGCGTCCGGGGAACGTTCGACTGTATCTCGCGGTCGTCCTCGGGCCAGTCCTCGAGCAGGTCGATGCACTGCTCGATGATCTTCGCGGATTCCTCGACCTCCTTGAGGCGCACGAGCACGCGGGCGTAGTTGTCACAGCCGTCCTCGGTGACGACGTCCCAGTCGAGCTGGTCGTAGTAGCCGTACGGGTCGGCCCGCCGGAGATCGTAGTCGATGCCCGAGCCGCGGGCGACGGGCCCGGTCGCGCCGTAGGACTTGGCCACCTCGGGCTCGAGGATCCCCGTGTCGACCGTCCGCATCTGGAGGATCTCGTTCGACGTGATCATGTCGTGGTACTCCTCCAGCCGCTCGGGGAGCTCGTCGAGGAAGTCCCGGGTCTTCTCGAAGAACTCCTCGCGGGGCTCGGGGAGATCCCAGGCGACCCCGCCGAGCCGGAGGTAGTTGAACATCAGCCGCTGACCCGTGAGGTCCTCGAGGAGGTTCTGGACGACCTCGCGGTCCCGAACGCCGTACATGAAGATGGCCGTGAAGTCGCCGTAGATGTCGAGCGCGAACGTCGCCACCGCGAGCATGTGGCTCGCGATCCGGCAGAGTTCGGCGGACATCGTCCGGATCACCTGGGCGTATTCGGGCACCTCCAGGTCCGCGAGGTCCTCGGCGGCCCGGGCGTAGGCCCACTCGTTGAGGATGCCCGCCGAGATGTAGTCCCAGCGGTCGGGGTAGGGCATGATCTGGTGGCGGTAGGTGCCCTGCTGGCACATCTGCTCCTCGCAGCGGTGGAGGTAGCCGATGTCCGACTCGACGTCCGCGACCTGCTCGCCGTCCAGCGTCGTCTTCAGGTGGAGCACGCCGTGGGTCGCTGGGTGGTGCGGGCCGATGTTGAGGAACATCGTGTCCGAGTCCTCCCCGCTCCGGTGGTCCTCTTCGAGCGGGTTGGCGTGTTCCCGCAGCGTGACGACCTGTGACTTCTCCTGGTTGTAATCCGAGCGAAGCGGGTGGCCCTGCCAGGTCTCGGGCAGGAGGATCCGGCGCAGGTCCGGGTGGTCCTCGTACTCGATGCCCACGAGGTCGTACGCCTCCCGCTCGTGCCAGTCGGCCGTCCGGTAGACCGGTTCGGCGGACCCGCTCACGGGGTCGTCCTTCGAGGTGGGGACGACGACGCCGACCTCCTGGGTTCGGTCGTCGTACTTCGTGAGGTGGTAGATCGACTCGAACCGGTCGCCGTACTCCTGGGCCGTGAGACAGGAACAGTGGTCGAATCCGGCCTCGTCACGGAGCGCGAACAGGACGTCCTGAACCTCGTCGGGCCGGACGACGAACGCCTCGGCGTTGACGTGCTCCTCGCGGTCGAGGACGCGTTCGCCGAGCAGGTCCTCGAGGACGTCGTAGTCGACGGTGCCGTCCTCGGTCACGCCGACGTCCGTTTCGGGGGGAGTGGGTTCCTCCAAGCTCATGGCGAATCGGCCCAGTTGTACCGCATCACGAGGTCCTCCTCGTCGATCAGAACGGCGAGGTGCTGGACGAGTTCGTCCCGCTCGAGGTCGCCGAACTGCTCCAGTTCGTACGGCTTGACCGTCACGGGGGAGGACTCGCCGTTGGCGATGCGCTCCTGGAGCTTGGCGACCCCGTAGACCAGCGCCTCGGGACGAGGCGGGCACCCGGGAACGTGGATGTCGACGGGGATGACCTCCTCGGCGCCCTTGATGACGTTGTACCCCTCCTGGAACGGGCCGCCGGAGATGGTCCACGAGCCCATCCCGACGACGAACTTCGGCTCGGGCATCTGATCGTAGACGCGCTTCATCCGGGGGGCGAACTTCGACACGATCGTTCCGGGAACGATGATGACGTCGGCCTGGCGCGGCGAGGCGCGGGGCACGCCCGCGCCGAACCGGTCGAGGTCGTGTTTCACCGCGTAGGTGTGCATCATCTCGATGCTGCAGCAGGCGATGCCGAACTGCAGCATGAACATCGAGGAGCCCCGGACCCAGTTCATGAACTTGTCGAACTTGGTGAGGATGAACGGCGAGGAGCCGAACGCCTCCCGGAGCTTCGAGTTGAATCGGTTGTCGACGCCTTCGCCCATCCGGGCTTCCTGCGTCGAGACTATGTCTTTCTCTTCGGAACTCATGGCCTTACTCCGCGGTCCCCTCGGCCTCCGCCCGCGGGCTCCTGACCCAGCGGACGGCGCCGTTGCGCCACGCCCACGCGAGGGCGACGACGAGCACGCCGATGAACACCAGCATCGGCAGCAGCGCGTCGACCAGTCCGGCCGACTGCACGGCGTCGCGGTAGATGACCGTCCACGGGAAGATGAGGACGGTCTCGATGTCGAAGACGACGAACAGCAGCGCGATCATGTAGTACTGGATGTTGAACCTGATGCGCGTGTCGCCCGTCGGCACCTCGCCGGAGGAGCGACGAGATGGCGATCATCGAGATCGGCACCACGACGCCCACCAGCCCGAGCGCGCCGATGGCGATCCATGGATTGCTCACGGCTCTATCATCGCACGGTTGGGAACCCCTCTACATAAGAGTTGATAACGGTGCCGGCCGGTGGTTCGGGTCGGCTACTCGCCCATCGACTCCCGGTAGGCGACCGTCCCCCGCTCGTGGAGCCCCCGGGAGTCCTCGCCGACCCCCGCCCGCAGGTCCCCGTGGTACTCCTCGAGGCGCCCCTCGAGTTCGGGGTCGGCACGCGCGAGCACCTGCACCGCCGACAGCGCCGCGTTGAACGACTTGCCGGCGTCGACCGCCGTGATGGGCGCGCCCGTCGGCATCCCGATGACCGAGTCCACCGACTTCTCCTGGACCGGCACGCCGATCACCGGCAGCGGGTAGGCGATGCTCGCGGTCATGTTCGGCAGGTCCGCCGACTTCCCGCCGGCGCCCGCGACGATCACCTCCAGGCCCCGGTCGCGTGCGGTCTCCGCGTAGGCGTACATCAGGTCCGGCGTCCGGTGGGCCGAGACCACGTGGGTCTCGAACGTGTAGTCGGCCCCCGGCGGGTCGTCGTAGTCGGTGACCTCCTCGAACCCGAGCTTCGTGAGCGCCTCGTAGGCCCCGAACATGGTGTCGAGGTCAGAGTCGGACCCCATCACGATCCCCACGTCGGGGGTGTCGGCGGGGTCGCGCTCGCGCTCGGCCTCCGCGCGGAACTCCTCGATCGACGACTGGACGCTGTCGGTCATGTGCGGCGGGGGGACCGGGTGCGGCTTTGGCGTTGTGGTCGGCACGCGGGCCTCGCTCGCCCCGCCACCCGGGGGAGACGACGCGTGGACCCGCCGCGCCCGGGCCCGGCTCCCCGGCGGGACCCGCGGTGGCCGCCGCTCGCCTCAGAGCCGGCCGGCCGTCCCGACCAGCGACGCGGCGGTCGAACTGCTCCCGTCGCCCTCGGTGATGCGGCCCTCGATCGTCGGCGCGATGGGTGATCCCTCCTCGACGCTGTCGACGATCAACTGGGCCAGGAGCGGCCCGCCGTTCTCGTCGATGAGCCGCGTGGCGTCCGCGAGCATCGTGTACCCGTCGCCGCCGCCCGCGACGAAGTTGTTCGTCGCCAGCGTGTAGGTCGCGCCGTCGTCGAGGGGGTCACCGCCGACAGTCACGCCGACGATACGGTCCCCCGCGGCGGCGTCGGGATCCCAGGTGTAGGACAGCCCGCTCACCTGCGGGAACCTGCCGGCGAGGTCCTCGACCGTGCTGACGCCGTTCTCGAGGGCCTCCCGGATGGTCGCGCCGTCGACTTCGAGTTTCACGACCGTGTTCCCGAACGGGAGGACCTCGAAGACCAGCAGCCTCGTGATCGTCCCCGGCGACTCGGGAGTGGCGTCCCCGAAGTACAGCGTGTCCGTCCGGATGCCGCCCCCGTTCATCAGCCCGACGTCCGCGTCCGCGAACTCCACCATCTTGTCAGCGATGTAGTTGCCCGTGTTGGCCTCCTCGGCCCGGACGACGTCCTCGCGCGTGTTCAGCGGCACCTCCGTCTGTCCGATGTCCTCGTCGAGCTCCTCGAGACGCCCCTCGTACTCCTCCTTCACCGCCTTGACATCCGGATCCGGTTCGAGGCCCGCCTGGAGCTCCGTCCCGAGGTCGTGGAGCGTGACTTCGTGACCCGCAACCTCGCCGCTCTCGACGTCGAGGGTGAGTTCACCGACGAACTCGAACTGGTCGCCGACGGCAGAGAACACGGTCCCGTTGATCACCTTCGGCTCCTCGAACACCTGTGCCGCGTGGTCGCCGACGACGGCGTCGATGTCGACGTCGTCGAGGTCCTCGAGCACCCCCTCCATGACCGAACTCGAGACGTGCGAGAGGACGACGACCACGTCCGCGCCGTCCCCGCGCATCCGCGGGACCACCTCGCGGAGCGACTCCCGGATGTCCTGGACGACCGCGTTCTCGCCGAGGTTCGTGATCTCGGGGGCCTCCTCGTTGATGACGCCCGTCACGCCCACCTGAAAGTCGCCGACCCGGTCGAGGACGTAGCGCCTCGCGCCCTCCTCGCGGGCGAAGACGTCGCCGGTGCGCTCGTCGAGCAGGTTCGCGCTCAGCCAGGTGAACTCGCTGTCCGCCACCCGGTCCCGAGCGACGTCGGGCCCCAGGTCGAAGTCGTGGTTACCGTAGGTGTCGTAGCGGAGCCCACCGGCGTTGAACGCGTCGGTCATGTGCTCCCCGTCGAAGAACGACGAGAGCACGGAGGAGGCGAGGTCGTCGCCGTTGCCGACCTTCATCGAACCCACGCTCTCGGCGTCGATGCGGTTCATCAGCCCGAAGTAGTTCGCGATATTCAGATCGGGGACGAACAGGTTCTCGAAGTTCCCGTGGAAATGCGTGTCGTGGATGAGGGTCAGCTGTCCGGACTTCTGCCCGTCCGGAACGGTGCGCTCGTCGGTCGCCTGCTCGCCGATCTGTCCCCTGATCTCCCCGGCGAGGTTCGCCTCCGTGTGGACGTTGACGTACGTGTTGCCCGCGCGGATCTCGTCGACGAGGTCGGACACCGTCCCGTCCTCCAGCGGGCCCACGAGGTCCTCGTCGGCGATCGTGCCCTCCGCGAGAACGCCCTGGGTCCGGCCCTCACCCTCCTCGGGGTCGTCGAACAGCCCCGCGACCACGGGCCCGTTCTCGCCGGTGACCTCGTAGTGGATGTGGGCCGCCACGACGTCCTCGATGTTGGCGACCGTCAGCTTGTACCGCAGCTCCGAACCGCCCTTCCGGAGCTTGAACACTCCCGTCCCCGTGGCGTCGGTGTCGACCGGCGGGACCTCCTCGTCGCCGGAACAGGCGGCGACGAACGTCTTCCGCTCGTCCTTGCCGTTCCCGTCCTCGTCGTCCCCGTTGCCGTTCCCGTTGCCCTTTCCGGGGGCGCCCGCCGCCCCGCCGGCCAGGAGACCGGAGAGCGTTCCGGCCCCGATGGTCCGCAGGAAGCCGCGCCGCGCCGACGACAGCCCGTCGCCGCTCGAGTCGACCGTGGTATCGCCATGAGATGACATGACGGGCCGAACCCTGTGGAGGCCCGCGCAAAAGCATTGCTGTCCCGGAGCCCGGCCGGAACGACGCGTCGGGGAGTGACCGGACCGCCTTTACGAGCGGGCGCTCGCCGCTGACCGCGAGGCGTGGCGCCCCGAACGGAGGACCACGTTGAGGACGACCCCCATCAGGAGCACGATACCCGCGAGGTACAGGAGGGTGACGAACAGGAGAACTGCGCCGAGGAAGCCGTAGGCGGCGTACCGGCCGGCCGCCGCGGCATAGTAGAAGAAGGCGACCTGGAGGAGCACCCACCCGAGCGCGGCGAACACGGTTCCCGGGAGCGCGTGTCGTACCGACACCGAAACCGGCGGCATGACGTAGTAGATGGGGAGAAATGCGAGCGCGAGGGCGAGCACGGCGACGGCGTTCCCGAGCAGCGTCGGGTACGGGACCCGGAGCTGGACCCGGATGAGCACGACGCTCGTCGCCGAGAGGAGGACGATCCCCCCGAGGAGCATCCCGAACACGAGTAGGCTCTTCCCGACCTCTTCGAGGAACGAGTCGTCGGCGGAGGAGCCGTACACCTCGTCGAAGGCGATCGAGACGCCCCGGAACACCTTGCTACCGCTCCAGAGCGTGAAGAGGAGTCCGAGGACGCCGGCCGGGCCGCGGCCGCGGGTACTCGTCAGTATCTCGTTCACCATTTCCTCGTTACTCGCCGAGAGGTTCGCCCGGAGCGCCTCGACCAGGATGTCGGTTGCGTCGAACACCGAGAGCACCACGAGTGCGACGGTGAGCAACGGGACGATCGAGGCGATGGTGTAGTAGGCGATGCTCGCGGCCATGAAAGGGACGTTCTCTTCGCGGGCGATCCGGACGACGTCGCGGCCGGTACCGACGGGGCTCATGGCGGTCCACCGGTTCGACGGCCGTTCTCGGCTCCGGCGGGGAGTGACGTGGGCATAGGGATGACTTGTAGCCTCCTGGGACGCGGAACGTAAAGGTGGTCTGCCTGCGAGGGCACGGGGAACAGCTGCCGACCGGTGCGATCGATACAGTTCGGGCGGGGTCGTTCGATCCGAGACGGTGAGCGCGAGGCTGGAAGCGGAGTGGCGGGTTCCGTCGCCCTCAGGCCGACCGGAACGTCAGGACATCCCGGACCGCCCGGGTGCGTTCCAGCAGTTCCGCCACACCCTCCTCGGGGCCGGCCACGGCCGTCAGGTGGCCCATCTTCCGGAGCGGCCGGACCTCCCGCTTGCCGTACCAGTGGAGCGAAAGCCGGGGCTCGGCGAGCGCCCGTCCGACGTTCCGGAGTTCCGCGGGCTCCGGTTCGGACACGTCACCGAGGACGTTCGCCGAGACGGTGGTGTCGCGCCGCCCGGTCGACCCGAGCGGCCACCCCAGCACCGCCCGGACGTGCTGTTCGAACTGTGAGACGTGACAGCCCTCGATGGTCCAGTGCCCGGAGTTGTGTGGGCGCGGGGCCACCTCGTTCACCAGGATCTCTCCCGCTCCGTCTCGTGGCTCCGCCGTCTCCCCCCGCCCGTCCATCTCGTCGAGCACGTCGCGGGCGACCTCCCGCGCCCGCTCGAGGGTCGCATCGTCGGTCCGCGCCGGCGAGACGGACTCGCGGAGGATCTCCTCGCGATGTATCGTCTCCGTGACGGGGAACGTCCGGCGGTCGTCGGCGCCGCGGACGCCGATGACGGCGAGTTCGCGGTCGAACTCGACGAACGCCTCCGCGATCGCCGGGCCGCCGAGCTCCCCGAGAGCTCCCTCCGCCTCGTCGGGGCCGGAGACCGGGAAGTTTCCCCGGCCGTCGTAGCCGCCCGACCGGGCCTTCAGCATCAGCGGCCACCCGAGCTCCTCGCCGGCGGCCCGGAGGTCCTCGGCGTCGTCGACGCGGCGGAACGCCGGCGTGGGGATGCCCGCCTCGGCGTACGCGCGGTTCTGCACGAGCTTGTCCTGTATCGTCCGCAGCGTGTCAGGGTCGGGGTGGACCGGCGTGCCCGTTTCCTGGCCCACCTGCTCGAGGGCGTCCGGGTCCGCGAGCTCGATCTCGTAGGTCAGTACGTCCGCGCGTTCGGCGAGTTCGCGCATCGTCGCCGCGTCGGCGAAGTCCCCCACGACCTGGTCGCGCACGACCGGCCGGGCCGGACAGTCCGGGGTCGGGTCCGAGACGACCACCTCGACCCCCAGTCGACCGGCGGCCTCGCCGAGCATCCGTCCGAGCTGTCCCCCGCCGACGACGCCCAGCGTCGGGCCGGGCGAGGTCAGGGTCGGGTCCGCGGGTTCGTCCATACGCGGCGCTCGGTCGGGCGGTAGGTGTCGGTTACGGTCCGTCGGCGCCGGTCGGGGCGAGCGAATTCGCGGCGCCCCGCGTCGGCGACAGAACGGGGTGGGACTGAGCAGGAGAGCTCGGACGCCCGGACCAGTAATGGGTGTTCCCCTCGACGTGTCTGGGTTCCCCCGTGGAGCGGCCCATTCAGGTGGCTCACCGAGGATCTAACAGCCCCAGTTGACGGCGATATCCCTTCGAGCCCGTGGCCCGCCGCGTTCGCCGCCGAGGTAGCCAGTTCGACGCAGCGCGGGGGACCCTGGCGTCGCAACCTTTATATTAGTAAACGCTAATATTAGAGCAGCGTAATATGGGACGACAACGGACGGCCAGTGAATCGGTCGAGACGGATGAGCAACAGGTTGCCCGTCGCGGGTCAGCACCCCACTCGCTGACTGACGCGGAGGTGGCTGCAGACGTCCGGCGGCTGGCGACCCTCGGTAACGATACCCGATACGAGGCACTCCGGGTCATCGCCGAGGCCGAGGATGGAGTGTGCGTCTGCGATTTGGAGTCGGCACTCGGCGTGAGTCAGGGAGCGGTGAGTCAGGCACTCTCACGGCTCTTCAGTGCGGGACTGGTCGAACGACGCAAGGAGGGGCGATGGCGGTATTACACCGCGACGCCGTCCGCGGAGCGACTCCTTCGTGTCCTCGACACCACGAGGGACGCCACGAATGAGGGGGACGCCGGGAATGAGTGATACTGCGTTCCTGGGCCCCTCCGACCCTACGACCTCAACTGACGGAGATGTGAGAGCGGCCGTATCCCCGGCTGGATGGCATAGCGTCAAGACCGACACCCTCGAACGCGTCCACTGACCGATGTACATCCCACCCCTCGACCCGCGAGACGATCCAGTCACCAGTCTCCCCACGTCACGGGGTATCCTCGCAATCTACGCCACGCTGGCCGCGGTTCCGCTGCTCCTCTGGCTCGTGAGCCAGCCGCTGACCGGTACGGTCGCCGTCGTGACGACCGCCGGCGCGGTCATCGGTGTTCGACGGACCGCCGGACTACTCCGATGTTTCCGCGAGTGTGGCGGGTTCGCGTTCGACGTAGGCGGAAGCGTTCGCGTCTGTGTCTCCCAATCGCAACTCGACGACGTGTGCTGACCGTGGGAGTCGTTTCGGTGTTCGCGGCGGTGACGGATACGGCGGTCTACGTCAGGAGGACAGTCCGCGCTCGTGAGCGTGCTCGGCAACGGCCAATTCTGGTCGGTAGGGACTGTTTATGAGATAGACTCCGGGAGGGCGGAACGCTACCCCCGCCGCCGGGACACCTACCGCCGGACGTACACCACGGACTCGACCGTGTCGCCCTCGTCGGTGCGGAGCCGGAGTACGGTCCGCTCGTACTCGTCCCCGAGCCGCTCGTTGAGGGGGGTCGCGGCCGACGACCGGGCGATCACGACCGGCGGCATCGACTCCATCCGGTCGAGCGACGACTCGTTGAGCGCACAGACCGTCTCGACGTCGTCCTTGTAGGCGTACCAGGGCAGCGAGAGCGAGGGGAAGAACTTGGTACACTGGGGGTAGAGCGGGACCCGGATGTCGTCGTTCCCGAGGCCGGCGAAGTCCTCCTCCTCGTCGACGAAGTACCCCCCGTAGACGAGCAGGTCAGGACCGGTCCCGTCGTTCGCGGCCGCTCGCATCGCCCCGGTGGCGACGCGGGTCTCGTCGCTCGGCTGGGCGTACTGGACCATCCCGTCGGCGGAGTCGTCGTTCAGGTAGACCCCGTTGGCGGTGGCGACGGCCATCTGCCCGACGACGAGGAGGAAGATCAGCGCGACGAGGCCGACGCTCGCGCCGTCGTCGGTCGCGAGCGACTCCACCCCGATGCGGTAGAGCGTCGCCAGCCCGACGGCCGCCGGTACCGCGAACGGCACTAGCACGTTCACGGTGATCCACGCCCCGTAGATGTCCGTCCCGAGGGGGTAGCCCAGCGCCGACGCGAACGCCCAGTAGGAGGCGAACATGACGAGCGCCCGGGGCCGGCTCGCCGCGTACCGCTCGACGAGGAACCCGAGGAGCCCGAGCGCGACCAGCGGCGCGGCGTAGAGCGCGTACGTCTCGAAGGTCCCGCCGAAGAACCGGGTGTACCTCGAGGCGAGCTCGGCGACGCGGACGCTCTCCCCGCCCTCGCTCCCCGGCTGGCTGAACCAGTAGCCGATCTTCCCGACGTCCGCGAGGGTGGCCGAAAGCACGTCCGGGACGGCTCCCGGCGTCGTGAACATCCCCCAGAACCCGACGTGGCGGCCAGCGACGGTGACCGGCGAACCGGTCCCGCGAGGGGCGTAGAAGAACACCACCACCAGGGCGAAGAGGAGGGCGCCCGCGGCAGCGTGGCCGAGATACCGCGCGAGCCGGTCGCCGTCGACGTGCTCGCGGACGCGCTCGGCGAGCGCCGACAGCCGGTCGACCCCCCCGTCGTAGTCGGCGGGGCCGAACAGCGCCCGATCGGCGACGAGCGCGCCCGCACCAAGCCAGCACAGTACGTACAGCACTGCGTTCTCCTTGGCGGTGAACCCGAGGGCGGCGAGGAACACCCCCGCGTGGACGAGCCGGACCTCGCGAGTGTCCGAAGCCCGGACGAACAGCGCGAACGCGCCGAACATGAACCCCACCACGAGCACCGTCGAGCGGGAGAACCGCGAGTAGTAGAGCAGGACGGGGTTGAACGCGAGGAAGAACGCCAGCGCGTCGCGGGGAGGGCGGCCCCGACGAGCGCGACGACCAGCCGCGAGGCGAAGTCCGTCGGGCCGATGGCGGCGAACACCCCGGAGTTCACGTGCTGGAGGAACGGACCGTGGATGATCGGCCGGTACTCGAAGTTACCCGTCCGCACGAAGTACTCGGTGAAGTAGGCGACCCGTCCCTCGTCGAAGTGGGCGACCCGCGCACCGAGGGCGACGAGTCGGAGCGCGAGCCCAGCGAGGACGATCAGCACCACCCCCCGGGTGAGGTCGTCCCGGTCGCCGAGCCACGGAACCCGGTCGAGGGCGTCGATGGAGACGAGGTAGTCGCCTCCGCGTCCGGCGGCCATTTGTGGGTGGTGAGCGCGGCGGGGATTAGAACCCTTCTGGTTGCCGGTGACGAGAGCCGCGCGCCGCGGGACGGTTCGATCCGGTCGCACGAAGCGGCAGTTCTTTACCGGACTGAGGCGACCCGCCGCACATGGTAGCGCTCGGACTGGTGGTCGCCCAGTACGACAAGGGGCGGTCGGTCCCGGAGCGGATGGCCGAGGCGGCCCGCGAGGCCGCGGCCGACCTCGGTGCCGAGATCGTCGTCGAGGTCGAGGTCCCCGGGTCGTACGACACGCCGCTCGCGGCCGACCGGCTCGCCCGCCGGGACGACGTCGAGGCCGTGGCCGTCCTCGGGGCCATCGTCACCGGGGACACCGACCACGACCAGGTGATCGGTCACGCGGCGGCACGGAAGCTCGCCGACGTCGCCGTCGACCGCGACACCCCCGTGACGCTCGGCATCACCGGGCCCGGACAGAGCGCCGCCGAGGCCGACGAGCGCGCGACGAAGGGCGCCGAGGCCGTCGAGAGCGCTATCGACTTCGCCGAGGAACTCCCGTAACTCCCGAAACCCGGAACGCACACTCCCATGAACCCGAAACTCGCAGCCCGCACGAGCCGCGTCGAACCGTCAGCGACCGTCGCCATCTCCAACCTCGCCGCCGAACTCGAGGCCGACGGGATCGACGTCGTCGACCTCTCGGTCGGCGAGCCCGACTTCCCCACCCCCGAGAACGTCGTCGAGGCCGGGAAGGCCGCCATCGACGCCGGACACACCGGCTACACCCCCTCGGCGGGCATCCCCGAACTCAGGGAGGCCATCGTCGAGAAACTCGCCGGCGACGGCATCGAGCACACGACCGACGAGGTCATCGTCACGCCGGGCGGCAAGCAGGCCCTCTACGAGGTGTTCCAGACCGCCGTCGACGGCGTTGACGGGCGGAGCCCATCCGCTCGCGGGACCTCGTCCCGCGCTGGCGACGAAGTGGTCCTGCTCGACCCGGCGTGGGTGAGCTACGAGGCGATGGCGAAGCTCGCCGGCGGCTCGCTGACCCGCGTCGACACCGCGGCACACGACTTCGCACTGGAGCCGGCGCTGGACGACCTCGCCGAGGCGGTGAGCGACGACACCCAGCTGCTCGTGGTCAACTCGCCCGCAAACCCCACCGGCGCGGTCTACTCCGGGGCCGCCCTGGAGGGGGTCCGGGACCTCGCCGTCGACCACGATGTCCTCGTCGTCTCCGACGAGATCTACAAGGAGATCGCCTACGGGGTCGAGCCGACCTCGCTCGGGTCGCTCGACGGGATGGGCGATCGGACGGTCACGCTCAACGGCTTCTCGAAGGCCTACTCGATGACCGGCTGGCGGCTCGGCTACTTCGCCGGCCCCGCCGACCTCGTGAGCGAGGCCGGCAAGATCCACACCCACTCGGTCACGTGTGCAACGAACTTCGTCCAGCACGCGGGCGTCGAGGCCCTGCGCGACACCGACGACGCGGTCGCGGAGATGCGCGACGCGTTCGACGAGCGCCGCGGGATGCTGCTCGACCTGTTCGCCGATCACGGCGTCGACGTCCCCGAGCCGGACGGCGCGTTCTACATGATGCTCCCGGTCGACGAGGACGACCAGACGTGGTGCGAGGCGGTCATCGAGGAGGCCCACGTCGCCACGGTGCCCGGGAGCGCGTTCGGCACGCCCGGCTACGCCCGCATCTCCTACGCGGCCGCCGAGGACCGCCTCCGCGAGGCGGTCTCGCGGCTGGCCGAGGGCGAGTTCATCTGAGACGGGCGGTCGCGACGATCCGCCGGCGATCCTCCGGCACGGGCCGGTCACGCACAGTAGCCGCTACGGACCGTCCGGACGACCGGCGACCGGCAGGTGGTCCTCGTCCGCGACCACGGGGAGCACCGGCGGGAACCGGACCCGTCGCCACGTCCGGAGCCCGACCTCCCACGCCTCACAGAGCGCGGTCGCGGGGGAGCGGGACCACGCGGCCCCGGTCGGACGGGCGGCCATCCCGGTCCGGCAGTCCGGGCAGACGCGGTGAGGAACGCGAGCGGTCCGGACGACGGTCCAGTCGCCGTCGAAGCGGCTCCGGTGGTCTCGCTCGGGACAGGAGAGCGTCGCTCGGTCGGGACGTCGCGTGCCGGCGGTTCGTCTGACGGCGTCCGGTCGGGTAGTCGAGGATCGTGCGGGGAGTGCGGCTCGGTCGTCGATAACAGGGTCGGTGCCGCACTGCCCCCGGGTTCGAGGGGTGCGGCGAGAGGAGCTGCGCCCCCAGGGGCGCAGCGTCGTGGGCGGCATCGGGAGATGCCGGGCATGCCAGCGTAGGCTCGGACCGTGGTGCCAGGGCGCGACGGGCGCCGCGGCGGGTGGCAGTTCGGTCAGTCGTTCCCCGGATCACCTCCATCGACCACGGGACGCGCCGGAGCCGCCCCAACCGCCACGTCCCGGAGGGCGACGGGCCCGACGCGCGGACGCTTTCTCGCACTCATTACGCACGAACCGATTCGGTTTTCACGCATAAGAGTTCCGGACAAGGCATCGGATAGTGTATAAGGTATTCGTATGGATCGAAACGGGACGTATAGATGGACGTTCGGCGAGCGATAGGATCGCCACCTCCGTCGTCACGGGGTGGGAGCGATCGCTCGCTCCGATGGGGCTCGGACCGATGGGAGAGGGGGGCGGACCTACTCCGCCGAGTCGAGCGCCGCGTCGACCAGCGTCCGCTGTGCGGCCCGGTGGTGGTAGTGGAACGTGGCCGAGGCGACCCCGAGCCGGTCGGCCACCTCCTCGGCGGTGTGCTCGCGGGGCCAGTCGAAGTAGCCCATCCCCTGGGCGATCCGGAGCGCCTCGCGCTGCTTCTCGGTGAGCCGGTCGCCGGGCGGCCGGTCGGCGCGGCCGGAGTCGCGCTTGGCGATCAGTTCGGCGTCGGTCGCGTCGGTGAACGCCTCGACGACCGAGCGGATGTCGACGTCGGCGGGTGCCTCGGCGACGACCCGCGCGTGGCCCCCGTCCGCGACCACCTCGCGGGGGCGCGCTCCCGCGGCGACGACGTAGCTCGGGACGGACTCGGTGGCCCGGAGGTCGAGGATGCAGCCGGTCCCCGTCTCGTCGACGACCCGCGCATCGACGGCGCCGGCGCCCTCGGCGGCGTCGAGAACCGCGTCGGCAGCCGCGTCGGTCCCCTCGACGGCGACCCTGAGCCGGAGGTCGTGGAGCGATCCGCCGGACGGGGCGGTCGTCGAGCCCTCGCAGTCGGGGTCGGGGCCGGTCGCCGGCGCGGTCCACCGGAGGACGCACTCGGCGTCGACGGCGGCCGAGACCGCCGCGAGGACGGACGACGACGGGCCGACGCGGAACTCGAGTTCGGTCCCCTCGTGGGCGTGGACGATCCGCCGCGTGCCCACCGCGTTGATCGCGAACCCGACCGCCCGGCCCAGCCGGAGAAGCGCCTCCTGCTCCGCCTCGAAGAAGGCGTCCTCCCGGGTGGAGTAGACCGTCAGCGATCCGTAGGTCGTTCCCCGGTAGGCGAGCGGGATCGCCATCGTCGCCCGGAGGTCCGTCCCGTCCGCGGCATCGCGGACCGCCTCGGCGGCCTCCCGTTGCCACCCCTCGTGATGGACGACGGGCTCGCCCCGCCGGAACGCCCGGTTGGCCGACCGCACGTGATCGCTCCCCTCGACGAGCCGTTCGGCGACCTCGTGGAACGCCGGGGCGGCCCCCTGGGTCAGATCGCCTCGCGCGACCCGGCCTCGAGGACCGGGTCGAGCGCGGCCGCGGCGGCGTCGCCGATGCGGTTGAGCCGGGCGAGCTGGTCGCGGCGGCGCAACCGCGCCTCGCGCTCCTCGCGCTCGGTCACGTCCCGGACGACCCCGACGGCGCCGACGCCCCCGTCCGGGAGCGTGAACCGGCCGTAACGGACCTCCGCCGGGAACCGCGCGCCATCGGCCCGGACGACGGTGAGTCGAACGGTCCACGACTCGACCTCGCCGCGGTCGAGCGCCGCCCGGGTCGCACGTGCCCGTTCGATGCTCCCGTCGGGCGCGATGAGTTCCGCGGCGTGCTTCCCGACGAGGGTCGACCGGTCGTAGCCGAGCATCGACGCGAGCGGCCGGTTCGCGTCGACGACGTACCAGTCCTCGTCGAGCGTGAAAACGCCGTCCCGGACGGTCTCGACGACCCGCCGGTGGCGGACCGGCCCGTCGGAGTCGTCCTCCACGTCGGACGCCTCTGGGTCCGCCGCAACGTCCCCCTCGTGTCGCGGGGGCCCGCCGCTCGGTCGACCCACGTAGAGGTACGACCCACCACCGGGAGCGATCTCGGCGGTCCCGTCGAACTCGTGGGGGAGTCCCCGGCCGTCGGCGGTCCCGACCGGCAGCGTCACCGCCTGGTCGCCGGCCACGGCGTCACACAGCCCGTCACGGCATTCGGTGGGATCGGTCGCGAACAGCCCCGTGGCGGCGAGCCCGTCGAGTCGAACCGGTTCGCGGCCGGTCATCGCGGACAGCCGGTCGTTCCACCACGTCAACCGCCCCCGCTCGTCGGTCGCGAACGCCACCCGACCCGTCCCGGCGAGCAGCCGGTCGAGGAACCGGCCGGTCCCGGAGGGGTCCTCTGCCTCGCACGTTCGGTCGTCGGGCGTCATCGTGTCCCCGCCACCCGGGTCCGCGGGACGACGTGTAACCGAAACACAACGGCTATTAAAACTGGCGGCGGGGAGGTCCGACGGCCGTCACTCACCGCCGACTGCCGGCCCCGACCGCCGACTGCCGGCCCCGACCGACGACTGCCGGCCCCGACCGACGACTGCCGGCCCCGACCGGCGATCGCCCCCGATCGATACGTCCGTCCGTATCAGTCCTCGCGGACGAGCGTCGACCGGAGGGCCTCGTCGAGTTCGGCCTCGCCCATCTTCTCGACGAGCGCGTCGACGACCTCCTCGCGCATCCCGGCGACGAACTTGATCGAGCCGACGACGAGGTGACCGCCGCCGGAGACGCCGCCGCCGTCGACCTCCTCGCTCAGCTCCGAGACCATCTGGGGGATGTCCAGGCGCACGCCGTCCGACCGGAGGACGGCGAAGTCCGGCCCGTAACCGATGGTGATGACGGGGTCGCCGCCGGTCTCCTCGACCTTCGTGTCGTGGATCTTCCCGGTCGTCTTCCCCGGCGCGGGGTAGGTGAAGCGGTGGGCGTGCTCGTCGAGGTCGACCGTGAACAGGTGGGCGCCGTTCTCCAGACGGCGGGACTCGACGTGGGCCATCGCGTCGCCGAGCTGGCGGTCGACGTCCCGCTCGGCCCGCGAGGAGAGGAACGACACGAGTTCGCGGTGGCGGTCCGGGTCGTCACAGTCGACGTTCAGGACGTCGTTTATGAAGTGCCGGCCGGCGCTGTACCGGAGGAAGTGCCCGTCCATCGTCTCCGCGCGCGAGCGGTCCGCGAGGCCCGCCACCGCGGGGATGTGCCGGACGTCGTCGGTGATGTCCGGATCGATGAGCCGCGCGAGCTCGATACTCATCATCCCCGTCGTGATGCGGTAGTCCTCGTCGTGGAGGTACGGGTTGACGTGGGCCTCGACCAGCGGCGCGACCGCCTCCGGATCGGGGTGATGGTGGTCGACGACCAGGATGGGGATGTCGTACTGGTCGAGCGCCCGGTAGGCGGGCGTGTCCTCCTCGGTCGAGCCGTTGTCGAGCATCAGCAGAAGGGGGAGGCGCTGGCCGTGGCGCTCGCGGTCCTCCAGCGCGAAGTTCAGGTCCCGGGTGACGTCCTCCATCTCGTAGAAGGGGGCCTTCGAGGGGAGCCGCTTGAGCATGTGCCGCGGCGCCTGGGGGTCCTCGTGGGTCTCGGCGATGAAGCTCTCCAGCGCCGTCTGGAGCGGGATCGACGCGCACATCCCGTCGCCGTCGGCGTGGTGGCGCATCCGGATTGGCCGGGATCCGAGTGCCGCCTCGCGCAGCCGCCGGGCGACGTCGCGCAGGCCCGGGCGGAGCTTCTCGAAGGCGGGCCAGTCGACTAGCGGCTCGATCTCCGGTGGTTCGGCCCGTTCGTCGAGCTTCGCCTCGACGCGCTCGTGGACCTCCGCGGCGGCCTCGCCGCGGAGCCGGGCGAGGCTGTCGTCGAGTTCGACGTTCGGGTACGCGCGGACGCCGGCCTCCTCGAAGGCCGCACACGGGACGACGCCCGCGCCGTCGCGGACGAAGAACAGCGTCGGGCCGCCGGTCTGCTTGATCTGGACCACCTCCCCCTCGAGGTGGACCGTCCGCCCGACGGCGTCCTCGATGTCGGGCACCCCGACGCCCTCGCCGCCCTCGACGCGGACGGTCTCGTAGTCCTGGGGCTCGCGCCCCGCGAAGCTCAGGTCGCCGTTCTCCCGCACCTCGAGCAGTTCGACGATCAGGTCGTCGCCCACGTCGTGCTCCCCCCGGAGGTTCGAGCTGTGGACCAGCCCGGAGACCTCCTGGGAGAGGTCGACGAAGACGCCGTAATCCACGACGCCGTTCACTGTCGCGTGGTAGTACTCCCCGATCTCGACGTCCTCGACCGTACAGCCCGGAGCGAGTTCGTAGACCGTGGTCCCCGGTCCGGGGACCGCGTCGCCGGAACCGCCGGCGTCAGAATCCGAAGAGGGTGACATTAGCGGAACGTGGGTGACGACCGATTTTAAGCGTTGTCACTCCCGATTCCGCCTGCCGGTATGCGGGAGTCCAGCTCCCTGCCCCGGACCGGTGGCGGACGGGTGGGATGCGCGGCGGGGACCACGGCGACGGTTCGGGCACGGCCGCAAACCGGGGTCGTACGGACGGCCGACCGGAGGGTCCATCGGAACGCTTAGTTGTCGCCCGCACGGAGTTCCGGGTATGCGACTGTTCCGGTCGTCGGGGGTGATCGGCATCGCCGCCGACGCCCTCGAGTTCGCGCTCGAAGCCTCCGAGGACGCACACCCGAACGAGTACATGGGGCTCCTCCGGGGGGAGGACGCCCGGAAACTCGGCCTCGACCGGGACGGGACCGTCATCACGGACGTGCTCGTCATCCCCGGGACGGAGTCGAACCCCGTGAGCGCGACGATGAAGACGAGCATGATCCCGAACGACCGCCGTTCGTCGGGATCGGTCCACTCCCACCCGAACGGCGTGCTCCGGCCCAGCGACGCCGACCTCGCCACGTTCGGCAAGGGTTCGGTCCACATCATCATCGGTTACCCTTACCGGCGGGACGACTGGCAGGCGTTCGACCGCAAGGGCGAACCCAGGGACCTCCCCGTGCTGGACGTCGACCTTCCCGAGGACTCGTTTTTCGACTTCACCCAGGCGGACATCGACGCCGAACTGCGCGAGGAATCGGGTCAGGACCGATGACCGACCGACCGGCCCGGGTCGTCGCGCAGGGGACGTTCGACCTGCTCCACCCCGGCCACCTCCACTACCTCCGGGAGGCCCGCGAGTACGGCGACGAGGTCCACGTCATCGTCGCCAGGCGGGCCAACGTCACCCACAAGGACCCCCCGATCCTCTCCGACGAACAGCGCCTGGAGATGGTCGGGGCGCTCGACCCCGTCGACGAGGCACACCCCGGCCACCTCGAGGACTTCTTCGTCCCCATCGAACGCATCGACCCCGACGTCATCCTGCTCGGGCACGACCAGCATCACGACGAGAGCGCGGTCGCCGCGGCGCTGGCGAAGCGCGGCCTCGACTGCGAGGTCCGCCGGGCCTCCGGACGAGAGGCTCGCGAGGACGAACTCCTCTCGACCGGCCGCATCGTCGAGCGGATCTGCGAGGACCGCTGCCAGTAGGGCGTGGAGCTCACCACCCCCGTTCTCCTGCATCTCGCTCCCCGCCGAACCGGACCCGCCGCCCCACCCACACCGCGGCGAGCGCCGCGAGCGCCACCGCGACGAGCACCCCCACCGGGAGGTCCGTTCCACGCCCCGCCTCCCAGTCCGCCTCGAACACCCGTCCGTAGTAGTCGGCGACCTCCCGGCCCCGGAGCGCGAGCAGCACCTCCCGGTTCTCGCGGGCCGCGTGCGCGTTCCAGTTGAGGCTTCCCACCAGCACCGTCTCGCCGTCGACGATCGCCCCTTTCGCGTGGACCTTTCGGAACCGGCCGTCGGGGTCGGCCAGCCGCACGGTGAGCGGGAGGTCCCGTGCCTTGGCCCGCTCGTTCAGCGCCTCGGCGAGCCGGGCGTTCTCCCCGTGGACGTACCACGCACCCGAGAGGAGGATCCTGACCGCCACCCCACGGCGCGCCGCCCGGAGGAGCGCGGTCGCGAACCGGCCGTCCGGCCCGCCGAGCGACACCTGCACGACCGAGATCGACTCGTCCGCCGCGTCGATGCGTTCCACGACCGCTCGCCCGGCGTTGTCCGGCGCGACCAGTACCGAGACGTTCCGGACCTCGACCCGCCCGGGATCGAACCGCCCGGAGTAGGTGCCGTTCGAGCGGTCGTCCGGTTCGAACCGCCGACCGCGGCGGAACCCCGGCCACGGTCGGGCGTCCCGACCCTCGTAGTCGGCCCGGAACGTCGCCGCGAGCGCGCGGGCCGTTCCCGCGTCCCGCAGGCGGACGCCCCAGCCGCGGCTGGAGTTACCCCCCGTCCCCGCCGGCTTCCAGTTCTCGGTCATCACGAGCGCCGTCCCGTCGACCACGGCGTACTTCGCGTGGTGGAAGTCGTATCGGGCGTGTGGACCACCGACGACCCTGACTTCGACACCCGCGTCGGCGAGCCGGTCGAGTTCGCGGGCCATCGACCGCGGGAGCCCGCCGACCGGAGCCCCGTCGACGAGCACCCGCACTTCGACGCCCCGACGTGCGGCCGCGACGAGCGCCCGTCCGACCTGCCGATCAGTGAACGTGTAGCCCGCGAGGAGCACCCGCTCCTCGGCGCTCCGGAGGGTCTCGACCGGTACCTCGGGTGCATCGGGGAGAACGAACGCCGTCGCGGAGCCACCGTCCCCGTGTCTGACCGGGAACTCCGTCGCGCCGAGCGGCCGCCAGCCGCCGGGCCACCGCCGGAGTTCGGCCTCGGGGGCGCCCTCGTACCGGACCGTGGCGACGGTCCGGTTCCCGCGGTCGAGGGTGAGGGTCTCGCCCGCGTTCGCGAGCGACGGGAACCCCTCGACCGCGAGGACTCGACCCTCGGTGTCGTTGGGGACCCGCTCGGGTGCATCCGTCAGGACGATTCGCCCCCCGACGGTCCGGTTCGGAAGGCGCACGCGGTCCTCACCGTCAGCGAGGGTAAGCCTACCCAGAGTCGTGTCCGGGGACACCTCGATGACGACGAACTCCCCGCGGTCGCCGTCGGCCACTGGGTTGGGGTACGCGGCGACGATCCGGGGACCGTCGGCGCGTGGTGTCGTTCCGGCGGCGGCCGGCGCGGCGACCGCTCCGAGGACGAGCAGGGCGACCAGCGCGAGGCTCCGGGCCGACGACACGGGGGAGCTGGTCCCGTTACCCTACAAAAGGCTACGGGCAAAGGGGGCTAGATTTCGGGAGTCACGTCCCTCGAACTGCTGTATCCACCTCGAAAGCCCCCGACTGCTACGCTCCCGCGGCTCGCTGCGGTCCTCGGCCTCCGGCCCTCGGTCCTTGTTCCGCTGGACTCGCTTCGGTCGTCCAGCGACTCGAGGCTTTCGAGGTGTCTGAGATGGCGTCGAACCGTCCGGAGTTACCCCCGAAAGTACGGAGGGAGAAAGCACGTTTCAGGCCGCGGGTTCGGGTTCCGGTTCCGTACCGAGCGCCTCGTCGGCCCGTTCGGCCTGGGCCTGCACCACGTATGCGCGGTCCCCCGCGTACTCCGCGGCCTCCTCGAGGGCGCGCTCGGTGCCGATGACGTTGAGCGCCCGCGCGGCGGCCGCCCTGACCGAATCCGCCTCGTCGTCGGCGAGGAGATCCGCGAGCGGCGAGATCGCCCGCGTGTCGCCGATGTGCCCGAGTGCGGCCGCGGCCGCCGACCGCACCTCGGGGTCCTCGGCGACGAGGCGGTCGGCGACCGGCTGGGTGGACTCCTCGCTGCCGATCTCCCCGATCGCCCGGAGCGTCGTCTTCTGGAGCGGCGGGTTGGACTCCCCCTCGATGTATTCGTGGAGCGTCTCCAGCGCGTCGGGGTTGCCGATCTTCCCGAGTACCTCGATGGCGTCGCGGTCGCGCTTCTCCGCCCGGCTCGTCATCGCGTCGTAGGCCTCCGGCGACCCCATCCGCTTGAGCGCCTCGATGCAGTTCTCCTCCATGAACTCCGACGTGAAGTAGTCCAGCGCCATCAGGACCCGCTCGGGGTCGTTCTCGGACTCGGCGATGCGGACGACGCCGAGCTCCGGGGGGAAGTCCTTCCGGTTCTCCGAGGTCAGCCGGTCGTAGAACCCCTGCGCCCGGAGCTTCTCGACGACCGTCAGGTCGTCCCACTCCTCGGCCGCTTCGAGGTCCGCGGAGAGGTCGGCCGTCGCGTCCATCAGCGACCCGATGGTCTCCGCGTCCTCGTCGGGGTCGAGGTCGGCATCGTCGACGGCGTCGACCACCGCCTCGAGCGCGGTGACGGACGACCCGAGGTCCCCGGGGTCACCGTCGACCTCGAAATCGGTTCCGAGTATCTCTCCGGCCGAGTCGAGGAACGACTCGACGGCCGCCGCGACTTCTTCCCGGCCCCGCTCGGTCCACTCGGTGTCCTCGATCGTCTTCTCGGCGGACTCGATCGCCTCGATCACGTCCTCGGCGTACGGCCCGCGGGCCTCCTGGAGCGCGTCCCGTACCTCGCCGAGCCGTGCCTCGAGATCCCCTCTGGGGTCCTCGGCCTCATCGTCGTCCTCGTCCGGTTCGGGCAGGTCGGCGGCCTCGAGGTCCGACGCGATGGCGTCGAGGTCGGCCTCCACCGCGTCGAGGTCGGCCTCGGTCTCGGCAGCCTCGACCGCCTCGGCGGCGGTGTCGAGCCGCTCCTCGAGGGTCTCGGCGCTTATTTCGACCGTCTGTTCCTCCTCCGTGGTCTCCTCCTCGTCCCCCGTTTCCTCGGTGTCCGCCGATTCGGACTCGGGCTCGGACTCGGTGTCGGCGTCCTCGTCGGTTCCTTCGGCACCCGCCCCCTCGTCGACGTCGGCCTCGGCCTCGGCTTCCTGCTCGGCCTCGGCCGGTTCTTCGATCGCCTCGTCCGTCCCCTCCTCGGCGGCGGACGAGTCCGGTTCCGACCCGTCACCCTCCGCGTCGGCCTCGGGCTGAGGAGTCCCCTCCTCGTCCGCGTCCTCGTCGTCCCCGTTGCTCATGCCCGGGAGTGCGGCAGTTCGGGACAAAGGGATTGCGGTCCGCGGTCCGCTCCTACGGGTGATTGTAGTCGTCTATCGCGATCACCCGAACCGGTCCGTGATCGCCGGTGAATCGTTGCAACGACCCGTATCAGGGTTCGCGCCAGTAGAACCGGGGGGCGAGCAGGAGGTACGCGAGCGCGAAGACGAGCAGTACCCGCGGGAACGCCCGGTCGAGCACGCCCGGGACGAGGATCGCGAGGGCCTGGATCCCGCCGAAGGCGAACTGGTCGCGGGTGTAGAGGTCCGGGTACGTGACCGGCGCGACCATCAGATAGACGGACGCCATGGCGACGGCGAGCAGGAGCGTCGCGGTGCTCACCCCGAACAGTCCGGGGACGCCCGCGAGCACCACGAGCGCGAGCACAGTCGCGGCGAGGGTCGTCTGGACGCCCTTGGTGGCCGCGGCGTCGCTGTCGTGGACGGTGTAGAGTCCGAGCCTGACGACGGCCATCGAGACGAACAGCGCGGGGACGAGCAGTGCCGCCGCGAGGCGGGCGTCGGGGGCGGCGAGCGAGACCCCCCACTCCCGGGTCGCGACGACGAAGACGAGCACCGCCGGCGCGACGCCCGATGCGAACTCGACCAGTTCCCAGAGGACCGACACCGCGTGCACGAACACGACGACCACGAGCGGGCGGAACCGCCCGGGGACCGAAAGCTCCGTGGAGTGCCGCTCGAACCCGCGGAACGTCGCGTACCCGAGTCCGGCGATGAGCGTGGCCGAGAGGGTGTGAGTCACGCTGTCGTACCAGGAGAACCACTCGTACGGACCTTTTAACCCTGGTTCACAAGGGTATAGCAGATCGTGACCGGTCGGTCCCCTGCCTCCGGCGTCGCGTCGCGTCCCCGGCGAGTCCCGGT
>PXRQ01000049.1 GCA_003022005.1 Halobacteriales archaeon QS_5_70_15 | reverse complement strand
GAACGCCGGGTTCACGTCTTCGACGCTGATGCCATACTCGACGGCCTTGTACGCGACCATCTCCTGCAACTCGCGGAACGCCCAGTTGTGCATCTGGCGCTTGATGCGGTCGTTCCCGTGGTCCATCCGGTCGCGGATGTGGGTCAGGCGTTCGATGGCGATGTACGAACAGTCGTGGGACTGCGCTTCTTCGACGAGCCGCCGAGAAATGGTGTGCAGACGGTCCGAGACGAAGCGGGTTTCTCGCCCCGACACTTGCCGAAGCGTCTGCTTGGCGGAACGAGTGCCTTTGTCTTGGAGGCTCCGACGGACTCGGAAGTAGTGGTTCTGGCCCCACAACAGTTCGCCACCATCGAAGAACGCGCCGGTCGAAGTCACGGCGACGTTCTTCAGGTTCAAATCGACGCCAATCACGCGGTCGCCGCCGCGCTGTTCGACCTCCTTCATCACGACGATGTGGAGGGAGAACGCGTCCTCGTCGGCACGGTAGTGCAACGTCCCCATGCGGCGCTCGTACTCGTCGTCCAAGTACGACCGCTGGTAGTCGCCGAGAACGTACTCGGCTTCCACTCGCCCGTTGACCGTCGAGAGGGTTGCACTCCGGTCGCGGATAGTCAGCGTCCGTTTGTCGTAGACGGCGGACGGTTCGTCGAAGCGCGGAAGGGGGCGGCTGTTGCCCTTCTTCCAGTCGGCGACGGTAGACTTCATGGCTTCGACGGCCTTCGAGTAGGCGCGGATGCACAGGTTCGACGGGAGGTCTGTCCGTTCCCGAAGGTCGTAGTACACGCGGTCGTGTATTTGCGACTTGTTCAGGATGAGGTAGCCGCTGTCGTTGCGCCCGTTCTCGACGGCGTAGTTGGCGGCGTCGTTGAACTGTTCGATGGTGGTATGGAGGTCTTCGCACCGCTCGTCGGGGACGTCGAGTTTGACGGGGACGGTACGCTTGACCTCCATCTGCATATTCACGTGCGGTCGGGTGTATTATATGCGTTTAGGAGTCGACCTGCCACCGTCGTGCGGTTCCGTCGCAGTTGTCGGCTCCTCCCCTCCCTACTCGCTTGTGCTTCCGGCGCGGACGCCGGAATCCCGGCGCTCGTTGAGGAAGGGACATCCGCCTTGACCGCGTCAGGTGAACGTCGGACGAGGCGCGCTCGCCGAAGAGTCTCAACTCGCTCGCACCTTCCAGAAGAAAATCATCGGTGCCGCCGCGTTCGACGGCACTGCAGACGAACCACCGGGACGCGAGACGCCGCTATGAGCCTTCGAAAACGTCGTACTCACCCCACGCGTGGTCGGGAGGCCGCTGCGATTCTACGAGCGGCCGAGCCGTTTGCCGAGATCCACCGACGGCTCGACGCCGAAGATCTCGGGGGGATGCGCAATTGCGTCATCCGATACCGGGTCCCGTTCTGGCTTCGTCACCCGATCCGACGAAGTGCACTCTACGACCCATCCCTGTCACGAAGCCTCCCTCACTGTCTGGACGAGTAGTATCAGAAATCCGTCATTATGGTCGGGGGCATTATAGGGTCGGGTAGGGAGGTACTCCGCATGGCTCGACTCCAACTCAACGTCGAAGGCGAGATCGTAGCTGTCGGAATAGACCGCGTCATCAACGCGGGCTACAGCGGCCGCGACGAGGCCGACGTGCGGGCCCACATCGACGAGCTGTTGAAAGACGACATCATCGCCGAAGAGCCGGACAGGGTGCCGGCTACTTACCAGCTATCGACGTACGCCTTGCTCGCGGATCCCCGCCGGATCCAGGTCGTCGGCGAAGACACCTCCGGTGAGGCCGAGTACGCTCTCCTCGTCACCGGCGACGAGACGTACGTCGTCGCGGCCAGCGATCAGACCGACCGAGCGATCGAGAAACACGGAATCCAGAAGTCCAAACAGATCGCCCCGAACGTGATCTCCGCCGACGCGTGGCGGCTCTCGGCCGTCCGTGACCACTGGGACGACATCCAGCTTCGCGCCTACAACACCGTCGATGGCGAGCGCGAACCCTACCAGGACTCCTCGCTTGCCGAACTTCTGGCACCTACCGACGTTCTCGCCGAGGTCGAGGAGCGTTACGAGGGATCGCTCCCCGGAACCGCCATCCTTTCCGGCACGGTTCCGACCGTCGGCGGGGAACTCGCTCCGGGCGACCGCTTCGAGGTCGAGCTTCACGACCCCGTCCGCGACCGTACTGTCGGGGTTGCTTACGACATCGACCCGATATAACGATACCACTCGTTTCGATCTTTCTGACCGCACTACTTCGGGTAGCCGCCGTCGTCGCCGGCGTGTCTCCGGCCACAGCGAGCGAGAGATGCCGGACCACTCGGCGCTGACATGATCCTCACCTCGAACCCTCGAACAGTCCGGTACACAGAGGAGAGCGAGAGCCGTCATTCGGTTCTCCCGGTCCTCTCGCGTCTCACTACAATCACGACGGCCGAGTCAAGCGTTAGACGGACGAACGCCCGTCGAGGAGGTGCTCAACTAGACAGTGCCACTGGGAACGGGCTCCCGGTGTTCGAACTGGAGAACGGGACGGCCGAGGTCCGTCCGAAGACCGCTCCCGACCGGAACCACTGTGACACGTCCGGCCTGTCGCTGAGCCACGCGCACGGTGCGGGCTCGAACACCATCCGCGACGTGGAGCCCCTGAAGATCGGGTTCATCGCCCTCCGGGATGCGCCACCCAGCCCATTCGAGGATCCTGGGGACAGGTACGAGGACGCCAACGGCCGAGTGCGAGACCCCAGACGGTCGTTCCGGAGCGCCACGGAGTACCTCTGGCGAGTCTATCCCGGCGACGTCGTCACCTACCTCCACACGGACGCCCCGACCCCGGGAGCGGCGAGGAAGCTGGCGATCGGGCCGATCAGGGAGGACATGAAGACGGCGAATAATATGCTCGACAACAACCCAACGGACGGAATGTTTCCCAGTTCGGGATTCCCGTTCGGCGGAGTGATCAATCTGGACGGCCGCGATCGGCTCACGATGGTGAACGAGATCAGAAACAACGGGTTCGACGTCACGGTGGCTATCCTCCCCGGGGTCGCCACCAACAACTCCGGGGTGGCCGACCACTACAACTACCACGGCGAGGACCCGGGTCTGGCCGGACGCGCATACAATAGGGCGGAGGGTGTCATAGAACGCTCTCAACGGGGTTGGTTTCATCTATTCCTACAGTGAATACGCCGGTACGTAGGTGTGCGTATTCATCAACCACTCCGATACCCAGGTGACCTGTTAACCGTCCGGCATCGTGTACTCGCCGAAATCCTCGATGGTTCCCACGGGTGGCGCTCCGAACAGGAGCCACGTTTGTAGTGTGTCAGTACTCTCGTTACGGATGCTCCGTGTAGGATCGGGACCGATGCGAACCACGCCTCCTGGGGCGACATCGTGGATTGACTCCCCAATTTGTACGTGACCGCCATCGAGTGCGACATAGACTTCCTCCTGGCGCTCGTGGGCATGCGGTGCCGTCGCTTGGCCAGGCTCTAAGGTTATCGAGTTTACCCGCAGTTCAGTACACCCCAGTGCGTGAGTGAGTTTCCGGTGGAGAAGCCCAGACTCTGGGAACGACTCCTGGTCTATGTCCTCGAGATCGACGACAGCAAAGTCCTCCGCCATAGTTCTCGATTCGAATTGTAGGGCGATAAAGAAGACAGTTAACTATGGCGTGCGTTGATATACAACCCTCCGCACTCGGTTGAACGCACGCTCTGTACTGAGCGATTCGTGAGTTCCCTGTCCTTATCGTTCGTTGGGGAGTCGCGAAGAAGGTATGCGCACCGTTCTATGACATCCTCTAGGGCGGGCAAAGCCGTGGGCGTCGAAGGAGCCAACCCGAACAATCCCGACCCGGTGATGAGCGTCACCGCAGCCCACGAGATCTGACACTACTTCCAGGACGACTACGAGGGCCCGTCCGACCACCCGATGGCCCAGCGCCCCAACAAGCGGGGCACCGTCCAGCAGACGGTAAACGGCAAGCAGGTCTCCCCGGCCCACGCCCGTCACCAGGACTCCAGCGAACGGGGCATCAGCAGTGACCCCCCGGGCGTGGTATCGACTGCATACGACCTCAGGCCCCCGCCGGCCTCGTCGCTGGAGGGGTTCGCCAACGTGCAGCACTACACCAACGACGGCGGGGATTTCAGCGTCGATGGCCCCGACTCGAAGAGCACTCCCACGGACTCCGTCACGAAGGTCCCGAGCTTCATGAGCTACACCGACGATAACGACGGGGCCTGGACCGACGCCCGCATCCACCAGCAGTTGATCGACCGCGGGAGTGGGAGCAGCGGCGGAAGTAGGTGGTCAGCGAACGGCTCCTCCGGCAGTGGCAGCGCCAACTACATGCTGTCCGCCACCGGGGAGGTCGCCGCCGACGGCTCGATCCTGTACGACGACGTCATGGCCTTCCGGGGGGTCAACGAGTACACCGACCTGGACGAGGGGCCCGTCGAGGTCGCACTGGTCGGACCCGACGAGGAGGTGCTCGTCCGGACGGCCCACGAGGGAGGGGCGACATCGATGAACCCGATCGAGCGCAGCGTCGGCGACGCCGTCGGCCGGGTTCCGAGAGCCGGGCTCGCCGGCGACCCGGAGCGGCGGGGGAGGACGTCGGCGGGGCACTGGACGTTGTCGCCTCGCTGGTGACCGATGGCGCCTACGCCGAGGCGGCCGGGACGATGGACGGCCGGGTTCGCGAGCGCGTCCGGGAGAACGTCATCGACCACGAGCCACGGCTGGGCGAACGGAGCCCCGAGGGTCTCCTCTCGCTGGTCGACGAGATGGTCGGTCGGGTACGGGGCGTCGCCGAGGCCGGCGGGTGAGTTCCGGGGTCCATCAAGAGAATTCGCCGAGAGCCCGTCTAGAGCCGGAGGGATCTGCCGTGGTTCCGGAAGCACCCGTACGCGATCCGGGAGGCGGAACCGGCCGCCGTCTGCCCCGTGGAGGGCACTACCTTCACCTCTCGTAGCGGTCGGAACCGTGGCTCAGTCCCTCCACCGACGCGTAGGTTTACGTACCAGCGAGGGCCCACCGTTCGGTAGTGACAGTCGACGGGGTGGGGGCCCCGGGGACGGAGAGCGACGGCGAGCAGTATCGAGTCCCGCCGCCGCGGCCCCCGGACGACGGCCGGACGTGGTACGCGCCCGAGATACTCGCTCAGCGGACGGTCCACCCGGGCGTCGTGACGACCGTCCGCGAGTGCGACGGCGAACTCCGCTACGAGACGCGCGAGCCGGAGCTCTCGGCGACGGGCGAGCGCGCGCTCGACCGGGTGCTCGCGTACTTCGAGGGGGCGGAACTGCGACGGCCGCTCACCCGCGAGGGGGCACGCGAACTGATGGCGTCCGGGTTCGACCCGAAGTACCGCGAGGCGATCGACCGTCTGGTGGGCGCCGAACTCTCGCCCGCCACACGGCGGGCGGTCGACTACCACGCGCTCGTCGAGGTGGGCTGTCTCGGCGAGTTGACGCCACACGCGCTCGACGGGCGCATCGAGGTGGCCGACGCCGACGCCGAGACGCTGGTCGTCCACACCGAGGACTACGCCCCCTGTGCGACCGACCTCGCCGCCCCCCGGTTCATCGAGCGGTTCGCCAGCGAGCGGCTCGCCCGCTACGAGGTGGCGTTCGACGACTTCTCGATACCGGTGGTCGTCTACCGGCGGCACCTCCTCGGCGGCGACCCGTTCGAGGTGGCCTACGCCGTCCGGGAGCCGGCGCTGCTTCCCGGCGACGAGCGCCTGGTCGACGCCTGTAAGGAGCGGGTCTGGGAGGCGACGGCCTCGGGAACGCTCGGCGCGGAGGACCGTGCCGCGTTCGTCCGGGAGCGGGCGGCGACGCTGCTCCGTCGACGACTGACCGCCCGGAACACCCGGGCGTGGGTCGAATCGACCCGTCGCCGGGTCCGCTCGGCGCTCGCCGAGCACGGGCTCGCGGTCCCACCGGTCGACGGCCGCTACTCGCGGGACCGGCTGGACGACCTGCTCTACTACGTCGTCCGGGACTTCGTCGGCGAGGGGCAACTGACCGTGCCGATCCGCGATCCGAACCTCGAGGACATCGAGGCCAACCGCGTCGGCGAGCGGGTGAAGGTCATCCCACGCGCGGGGATCCACGACGGTCGCGTTCCGACCAACCTCGCGTTCGAGGACGAGGCGTCCTTCACGAACGTCGTTACCCAGTTGGCGGCGGCCGACGGCGTCGAGCTGAACGCGTCGACCCCCTCGGCGAAGGTGAACCTGGACCCGCCGGGCGTCGCGGAGACGGTCCGGTGTGCGGTGGCGCTTCCGACGATCAGCGAGGACGGGCCACACATCTCCATCCGGAAGCAGGCATCGGATGCGCTCACGGCCGTCGACCTGGTCGAGCGGGGTGCGATTTCGACCGACCTCGTCGCGCTGCTGTGGATGCTCTTCGAGCACCGCGGGGTGGTGCTGTTCTCGGGGCCGACCGGGGTGGGCAAGACGACGCTCATGAACGCCCACATGCCGTTCGTCCCGCACGGCGACCGCCCGGTGAGCATCGACGAGGGGTCCCGCGAAGTGAACCTCCCCCACGAGACGGGCGTCTCGCTCACCACCCGCGACCACGAGTCCGAACACAAGCGCGTCTCGATGGCCGACCTGATGACCGAGGCGAACTACCTCAACCCCGACCTGGAGGTCATCGCGGAGGTGAACACCGCGGCGTCGTTCGAGACGTTCGGCGAGTCGCTCAACACCGGCCACGGGGTCGTCGGGACGACCCACGCCGAGAGCGTCGAGACGCTCGTCAACCGCGTGATCGAGCGCGGGCTCCCGGCGTACCTCGTCAGGGAGATCGACCTCGTCGTCTTCCCGCGACACGTCGACGGCGAGCGCTACGTCGGCGAGGCCGTCGAACTGCTCTCGCCGGCCGAGTTCGACCGACTCGACCGCGCGGCGGAGGACGAGAGCTGTGGCCGCATCGAGAAGGACGGGACCGTGATCTGCTGGAACCGCGTCGCACGCCGGGCCCACGACGGCAGCTTCCGGTTCGGCCACGGGCGCCCGGGGACCGACGACGACAGGACGGTCGGAACCGCGGTGTTCGACCGGCTCGCGACCCGGACCGACCGACCGGTCGAGGCCGTCGAGCGGGCGTTCCGTCGCAAACACGGCTACGTCCAGTACCTCGTCCGCGAGGGCCGCTCGGACGTCGACGAGCTGTTCGCGTTCCTCGCCGACCTCCGGACGGACGAGGCGGCGACCGTCGAGCGGGTCAGGCGCCGGGCGCGCGTGGACTCCGGGGCCGGGGACGCGACCCCCGACGGTGGGCGGCAGGGGTCCCGAACCGGGGGGGACCGCCGCGGAGGTGAGGATGGCGATCCGGACTGAGCTCCCGGACGAGCGGGACTCGGGACGGCTCGGAGCGGTCGATCGGAGCCTCTACGTGCTGTTCGCGCGGCACGCGGACCGCTCCCGGCACGACGCGGACCGGCGGCGTTACCGGGGCGCCGCCCTCTCGATCGGGTTCGATCGCTATCTCGCGCGGGTGTACGGGGCGTCGTGGGTCCTCGGGCTCGCCGTCGGTCTGGTGGCCGCGGGGCTCGCCGCCACCGTCCCGGCGGCCGCGATCCGGCTCGTCGTCGAGCTCGTCCACGGCAGCCTCCCGCTCGTCGAGCGGCTGTCGGCCCCGTCGGTCCCGCGCGGCGGGCTGACGGTCGGCGTCGGCCTCCTCGCTGGCGCCGTGGCCAAGCGCGGGGTCGTGGCCCTGGGTGGGACCTACCTCCGGTGGCGGACGTCGGCGCGACGGACTGCTATCGACCGGTCACTTCCCGGCGCGGTGCGGTATCTCCGGGCACTCGCGTCGGGGAGCGACGACCGTCGGGAGATCCTCCGGAAGGTGGCCGACAGCGACGCCTACGGGGAGACGAGCCGGTCGTTCCAGCGGGTGCTCAACACCGCGGCGCTCACGGGGAGCGTCGACGAGGGACTCCGCCGGACCGCCCGTGACACCCCCTCTCGCGGACTGCTCGCGCCGTTCCTCCTGAAGTTCCGCGAGCACGCCGGCCGCGGGTCGGACGCGTTGGAGCGGTACCTCCGGATGGAGTCGCGGATGCTCTCGCACCGACAGGCGCGCGAGCGTCAGCGGGCCGGCGACTTCCTCGAACTGCTGGCCGAACTGTTCATCGTCCTGCTGATCGTCCCCGCGCTGCTGGTCGTCATCGTCACCGTCCTCTCCGTGCTCGCGCCCGGACTCGGGCGGCCCCTCGCGACGCCGCTCGGTACGACCACGCCCCGGGCGCTGCTCGTCCACGCCAGCGCGGCGTTCGTCCTCCTGGTCGGGGTGGCCGCCGCCGGCCTGGTCGGTCACCTGCGTCCGCCCTCGCAGTCCCGGCCCGACTACTCGCGCCCTGGAGGGACGGGGACAGTCCGCTCGGCACTCTCGAACCCCGCGAGCGCGTCACTCCTCGCTGTCCCGGTCGGTTTCGCCGTCTCGGTGGCGGCGTGGACGCTCGGCTACCGTCCGGCGAACGTCCTCCTGTTCGGCTACGTCGCCTACGGCCTCCCAGTGGGACTAGTGTCGATCGGGCGTGCCCGCCGGGACGACGCGAAGGACCGCGAGATGCGCGACTTCGTCCACGCCGTCGCCGGCCACGTCGGTCTCGGCGTTCCGTTCGGGACGGCTGTCGAACGGGTCGCCCGCGAGAGCGAACTCGGGGCGCTCGAGTCCGACGTCGCCGACCTCGCGATGAATCTCGGTCTCGCGACGACGCCCGGCGACCGGGACGTTCGCACTGCGGCGCTCGACTGCTTCGTCGACCGCGTCGGCACGCCCCTCGCCGAGCAGACGATGGGGCTCGTCACGGGCGCGCTCGACGTGGGTGCGGACGCCGACACGGCCTTCGAGACGCTCCAGACCGAAGTCGGACGCCTCCGTCACGAGCGGAAGGCGCTCCGGTCGGCGATGCTGGTCTACGTCGCCGTCGGATGGACCACGGCGCTGCTCGTGGTCGGTATCGTCGTCGCGGTCAACACCCACGTTCTCGCCGGGTTCGCACAGCTCTCGACCGTGGGCGCATCGAGCGGTGCCGTCGCCATCGACCCCGGAGCGGTCGACCTCTCGCGGGACCGCTACCGGTTCTACCTCGTCACGCAGGCGACGATGCTGGCCTGTGGGTGGTTCGCCGGGATGGCCTCCCGCGGCGTCTACGAGGCGCTGCTCCACTCGGCGGCGCTCGCGCTGGTCTGCTACGTCGTCTTCGCGGGGGCGGGTATGGTATGAGAGTCGCGGGGACGGGTGCGATATGACCGGTCGTGGGCAGTCGAGCGTCGTCGGCGTCGCACTCCTCGTGGGCATCACCGTCGTCTCGCTCGGGGCGCTGACCGCGGGCGTCGGCGTGGTCGTCGAGGAGCACGCCTCCCGGGCCGACGCGGCCCGGGTCGCGGGCGACATCGACGCGGCCATAGCTCCCGTCGAGACGACCGGGCGACACCGCGGTCGGGTGGCGTTCGCCGACGGCAGCCTCCGGACGGTCGAGCGCGACCTCCGGGTGTGGAACGCGAGCGAGGGCGAGGCGGAGATCGTCGAACGGGTCCGTGTCGGGGGGCTCGTCTTCGAGTCGGGGAACCGGCGTGTCGCGAGCGTCTCGGGGGCCGTCCTCCGCGGGCGGGGCGGGGGGGCCACGCTCCGGACCCCGCCGCCGGTGACCGCCTCGACGGGTGACGGGAACGACGGCGTCCTGATAGTCGGGGCCCCACGGCTCGGGACCGGCGGGGTCGCCGTCTCCGGGAACGGCGGCACGACGGCGACCCTCCGGACGAACGTGACCCACGACCGAACGGATCTCGGCCGGGGGACGTTCGCGGTGTCGCTGGAGACAGCGACGCCCGGCCCGCTCGCGTCGTGGTTCGCCGACCGGGGGGCGCGGACGCGGATCGAGGACACCGACGGGGACGGCGTCCCCAGCGTCGTCGCACGGTTCGACGGCGAGCGTCGGGCGTACCTGGTCGTCCACGAGATGCGTCTGGAGGTGGGTGGATGAACGGATCCCCGGGGCGGAGGGACCGGGCGACGAGTCCCGTCGTCGGGAAGGCTCTCGAGGCCGGACTCGTCGTCCTGTTCGTCGGCCTGCTCACGGCCGCCCTGTTCGGCAACGTCGTCCCCGCGTACCGGACGGCCGCGGGAGCGGAGTTCGCCGAGCGGACCGTCGCCGGTGCCGCGGACCGGATCGAGGCGTCGGTTCCGCCCGCTGCCCGGGACGCGACGGTACGCCGCCGCGTGAGCCTTCCCGGGACCATCGCCGGCGCCGCGTACCGTCTCGGCATCGACGGGCGACGGCTCGTCATCGACCATCCCGACCCGGGGATCGAGGCATCGGCGCGGCTCGCGCTCCCCGACCGCGTCCGGACGGTGCGTGGGGAGTGGGAGAGCGGCGGCGACCCGACAGTCGTGGTCAGGAGCGGTGACGCGGGACTCGTGGTGGTGTTGCGGTCGTGATCCGCGCGCAGGCGAACCTGCCGGCGCTCGCCGTCGCGCTCGTCGTCCTGGCCTCGGCCGCCGGTCTATCGGTGGCGTTCGCCGACGCCGCCTTCGCGGATGCGGACCGCGATCCGGGGGACCGACGGGTCGCGGCCGCCCTCTCGGACCGGCTGGTCGCCGCCGACTCGTCGACGACACGGCGGGCGAACGTTCTCCGAGAGGGGGCGCTGTCGCTCACGCCCGAGGACCTCGACCGGTCGTTCCCGGTTGCCCGCGACCACGCGGTCCGCATCGACGTCGGAGAGGAGACCGTACTCGAACGCGGGGACCCCACGGGGGGTTCGACCGTCCGACGGGTGGTGCTCGTCGCCCGTCAACAGACGGTGACGCTCACGCCGACCCTGGACCGGAACGCGACGACGCTCCCGCGGCGGACCGGGCGAGTGACCCTCACCGTCCGACCGGGGAACGCTACCGTCGAAACCGTCCGGGCGAACGACCGGGTGGTCCTCCACGACCCGTCGGGGCTGAACGGCACCTACGAACTGCGGGTCTCCCGGTTCGAGACGCTCAGACTGACGTACGGGGCGGACCGCCCGCTCCCACGGGGGAGCGTCGAACTGACGTACTACCCCGTCCGGACCACGAAGGCCACGCTGGCGGTGACCGTCGATGCCTGATCGATGCGGAGCGGACCGGAGCCGCGACCGGGGACAGCTCTCGCTCTCCGTCGCCGAGGCGGGCGTCGGTGTCGTCCTCGTGCTCGCGGTGGCGATGGGGTTCGCCCACGACCTGCCCGACCCGGACACCCGTGACGCACAGCTGGAGGCGTATGCCGAGGATGCGGTGACCGTTCTGGCCGGCGAACCGCCCCGTCACCGGGGGGCGACGAGGCTGGCCGAGGTCGCCCGCTCGCCCGGGGCGTTCGAGCGCGAGCGCACGTCGCTCGACCGACGGGTCGACCGCATCCTCCCGGACAACCTGATGTACCGCGTCGAGACGCCACACGGCGCGGTCGGGTTCCGCGAACCCGCGGGCGTCGCGGTCGGCGAGGCCACGGTGACTACCGTCCACGGCGAGGTAGCCGTCCGAGTGTGGTACGCGTGAACGGGACGGAACGGGGTCGCGGGCGCGCACAGTTCGTCCTCGTCGCGGCGGTAATCGTGGCCGTCGCGCTCGCGCCGGTCGTTCTCGCGTACCTGCAACTGGGGGCCCACCCCGACGTCGCCGACGAAAACGGGAACTACGGCGCGGACGCGAAACGGTTCCTCGAACGGGCGACCCACGAGGCGGGCGCCGAGGCGACGGGGCTCGACTGGGCGGACCGCGCCCGGACGGTTCGGCGAGTCCGGGGCGAACTCGAACCCCGGCTCGAGACGCTGAACGCCTCCCGCGTCGAGGAGGGGCTCGCTCACGCCGTCCGGTACAACCGTTCGGCCGCGACGGCGTGGGCCCGCGAGCGGTGTCCAGGCGGCGACGGCCGGCGGTTCGGCCCCTGCCGGGCCGTCGACGGCGTGGTCGTCCAGGAGCGAGCCGGCGAGACGACGGTGCTCGCCGTCGCCTACGACGTGACGGTGACGACCGCTCGTGGCGAATCGGAGCTGACGTTCGTGATCCGGGTCGTGTGACGAGGGGTGTACGGCAGAACGAGCCGCGGGATCGGGAGGGGTCGACGGGGCCGAATCCGGGTTTCCGAGTGCCAGACTCGTCCCGGGCGGTCGTCGACCGACTCCCGGACGGCCGGGAGCACGCCACACTTATACCTCGACGGACGGTGGGTCGGGACGAGGGATCGCACGAACGAGCGCCACACGCACGGGACCCGGACCGGCGACGTCGTACGTCTCCACGTCGCCCCGGACACGGGCGGCGACCCGGAACCGCGGGACTCGGTCGAGGCCGTCGCCGGGCGGGGTCTCGAGGGGGACCGGTACTACCGCGGTGCGGGCGTGTACAACGAACAGGAGGCCCTCGATCCCAGCGACGTCACGCTCATCGAGGTCGAGGCGCTGGAGGCGGCCGCCGAGGACTACGGCGTGGACTTCGAGCCCGGTTCGCACCGCCGGAACGTGACGACGCAGGGGGTAGCGCTCGACCACCTCGTGGGGGAACGGTTCCGCGTCGGCGGGGGCGTCGTCGAGGGGACCGGGCTGTGCGAGCCCTGTGGGTACACGGAGTCGCTCGCCGGCCTGACCGACGGGGCGGCGGCGCTCGAACACCGGGGCGGGCTCGACGCCCGGATCGTCGAATCGGGGACGATCGGCGTCGGCGACGACATCGTCTGGTAACCCGTCGGTCGTCGGGGTCCCGCCGTCCGGCAGTCCCCGGTCGGGATCGGACCGGTTGGGACGTCGCGTCGAACCGTCACCGGAGGGGTCGAACCGTCACCCGAGAGGTCGTCTCGAGCGCCGCGTGACGGCGCGAGAGGGCGCCCGACCGCTCCCGCGGAACAACCCTTTTCTCGGCGCTCGGGGAACCGGCGGTGCATGGCCACGACGGCAGCCGAGTTCATCAACGGGATGCGTCCGACGGAGACGTTCGGGATGGAGATCACCGCGGCCGAGGACGGCCGCGCGACCGCGCGGCTCCCCCTCCAGGGGAAGTTCTGCTTCGACGGCGGCGAGTCCCCGGTCGTCCACGGCGCCGCCACGTTCGCGCTCGCGGACAACGCCGGCGCGGCCGCGGTGATGTCCGGCTTCGCGGAACCGCAGCCGGCGTTCACGATCGACCTCAGGATCGACTACCTCGACGCCGCCACGACCGACCTCACCGCCGAGGCGGAGGTGCTCCGCCACGGGAGCGTGGTCGGGGTCGCCGACGTCGTCGTCGAGGACGCCGACGGGGACGCCGTCGCCGTCGCACGCGGCACGTACCGGAGCGCCTGAGCGCACCCGGTCCGGGAACTGGGACGGGAACGGCGCCTCCGTCCCGCGCGTTCCGAGCCCCCGAGCGCCCCCGTCTGTGGGTTGTCGACCGTCGGATCGTGTCTCCCGCACGGGGCACGGCCGGCGTGGTTTTATTACCGCGTCCGGCGAGGCCGCGGACATGCCGAGCGAGGGCGAGACGGCGGTACCGAGCCGCGAGGAACACCGGCGGGAGAACCACATCGGGCTGGTCCGCCCGGAGGACGCCGAGGGTCGGGTCGCGGAGGTGTACCGGGAGATCCTCGAGGACCGGGACGGCGACCTCGACGACGACCTCGCGCTCTCGACGCTGTGGATGGCGCTCGGCAACGACCCGGACCTGCTGGAGGCCGTCTGGGCGCACACCGATCACGTGTACGACGGGGGGTCGCTGTCGTTCGAGCTGAAGTCGATGATCTCGCTGGTCGTCGCCTCCGTGATGGAGTGCGAGGGGTGTCGGTTCTTCCACGAGTCCGCGCTGGAGCGCGAGGGGGCCGACGACGAGGCGATCCGGGAGATGAAGGAGCTCCGGATCGGCGAGGGGAGGTTCTCGCCGACCGAGTACGGGGTCCTCGCCTTCGCTGAGAAGGCCGCCCGGGACCCCCACGGCATCACGGACGCGGAGTTCGAGCGCCTGCGGGAGCTCGGGCTGAGCGAGCGGGAGCTCCTCGAGGTGGTCGACTGTATCGCCCACCACGTCTACACCGCGTACGTCCAGGCCATCTCCGGCATCGTCTACCGGGGGATGAGCCGCGAGGAGTGGGCCTCCGGGGTCGCGGACGGCGGGTAGCCCGACGCCTCACGGGCAATTGCCGGGCGACCGCCGGGCGGCCTCTCGTCCTCGCCGGTCGGGGAGTCGGGTCCCCGCAGCCGGTGGCCTCGGCCCGTCGCCCGGGGCCGGGGGTGACACGAGCCCACCCTCGTTCGAGGCGAGTCCACCGGCGCGGGCCGTCCGACCGCGGGCCGGCGCCGCCCGGACGAAGGCTTAATTGACTCCTCCTCGACCTTCGGCCCATGCACGTCGCGGTCGTCGGGGGCGGTATCGTCGGCCTCGCGAGCGCGTACTACCTGGCCGAGCGGGGCGTCCCCGTCACGGTCCTCGAGAAGGACGCCCTCGGGAGCGGGAGCACCGGGCGGGCGAACGGGGGGATCCGCGCCCAGTTCACCTCCGGCGTGAGCGTGGCGCTCTCGCGGGAGAGCATGGCGGTCTGGGATCGGTTCGAGGAGCGGTTCGGCGTCGACATCGACCACCGGCGGACCGGCTACCTCTTCCTGGCCCGGACGGCCGACACCGCGGAGCGGTTCCGGGAGAACGTCGCCGTCCAGAACGACCTCGGGGTGTCGAGCGAGTACCTCGGCCCCGAGGCGGCGGGCGAGCGCTGTCCCGGGCTCTACACCGACCGCTACGTCGGCGCGACGTACGGTCCGGCCGACGGGTTCGCGGACCCGCACCTCGCACTCCAGGGGTTCTCGCGGGCGGCCACGGCCGCCGGTGCGACGATCGAGACCGGCGTCGCGGTGACGGACGTTCGCACGAACGGCGGGACGGTGGTCGGCGTCGAGACGACCGACGGCGTCCGCGAGGCGGACTACGTGGTCAACGCCGCCGGGCCGTGGGCGGCCCGCGTCGGGGCGATGGCCGGGCTGGACCTGCCGGTCTCGCCGCGGCGGCGGCAGCTGCTCGTCGCCGATCCCGACTCGCCGGTCCCGGCCGACACCCCGATGACGGTCGACGTGGACGCGAGCGTGCACTTCCGGCCCGAGCGCGACGGGCGAGCGGTCGTCGGCGGGCGCTTTTCCGACCGGGACCCGGAGCGGGATCCCGACGACTACCGGACGTCGAGCGACCTCGACTGGGCGGCCGAGACGCTCGAGGCCGCCTCGGAGGTCGCCGAGTACTTCGGGCCGGCGTCCGGGGTCGTCCGGGGCTGGGCCGGGCTCTACGCGGTGACGCCGGACCACCACCCCATCATCGAGGAGACGCGACCGGGGTTCGTCAGCGCGGTGGGGTTCTCCGGCCACGGGTTCATGCAGTCGCCCGCGACCGGCCGGGTCGTCGCCGAGCTGATCGTCGACGGCGAGGCCCGGACGGTGGACGTCTCGCCGCTCGCCGCCGATCGCTTCGAGCGCGGCGGGACGCTGTCCGAGGGGACCGTCATCGACTGAGACGGTCGTGGGTCGTCTTTTACCGTCGATACCCGACCCCGTCCGGGTTATCGGCGGTACATCGTTACGCACGACGGTATGAGGAGCGGTTCCGTCGGCGTCGTCCCCGGACCCCTGCGGGAAACGGGTGCAGGAGTCCACAGCCGTGTGGATACCGGCCCGATTGCTGAAAGTTTAATACGCGGGATAGGGATTGTCGTGCTACGCCGTGCCACCGGACACCGCACTCGTTCAGGCGATCGTCAACGGGATCTCGACGGGGAGCATGATCGCGCTCGGTGCCATCGGCCTCTCTATGGTGTACAGCATCGCCGAGGTGCCCAACTTCGCCCACGGTGACCTCCTCACGCTGGGGGCGTACGTGGCGCTCCTGGTGAACCAGCCGGGGAACGTCCCGCTGCTCGACCTCCTGGCGACGGGGACGCAGTCGGCGTCGCTCCCGGGACTGGTCGTCGTCTTCCTCCTCGCCGCCGTCAGCGTCCTCGGCGCCGTCTACGCGCTCGGGGGGACCGACGCGCTCCTCGGGTCGTGGTGGCCGATCGACCCGCCCGCACCCGTCGCGGCGGGCATCCACGTCGCCGCCGCGGCCCTCGTCGGGCTCGTCGCCGCGTGGGGGCTGCCGTCGCTCGTCGCGGCGATGATCTTCTCGGGGGTGGTGGTGGCCGCCGTGGGACCGCTCCAGGAGCGGTTCGTGTTCGGGACGTTCCGCGACAGGGGCGTCTCCATCGCGATGATGCTCGTGGCCTCGCTCGCGCTCGCGTTCGTCCTCCGGTTCAGCATCCAGACGGTGTTCGGAGCGACCACCAAGAGCTACTCGATCAAGCCGACGCTGGAGCTGTTCGGGGCCTCGGTCAACGTGGTCGTCGTAAAGTTCATCGACCTGTACGCCACCGGCGGCGCGTTCCTGCTCCGCGTGACCGACCCGGCCAACGACGCGGTGCTGTTCACCGGCTCGTGGTCCTGGCCCGTCCTCGCCGGGATCGTCGCCATGAGCCTCGTCGCCGCCTACGCCGGCTACCGGTTCCGGCTCGGCGAGCGTGCGGTCCTCGGGCCGTACCTGCTCGGATCGATCCTCGGCCTGCTCGCGTTCGCCGGCCTGTTCGCCGCCCTCTCGGGGACCGTGAGTGTCCCCGACTCGTCGCTCTGGTCGTCCCGGGTGCGGATCTCGGTGCTCAACGCGTTCATCGTCGCCCTCGCGCTGGCGATGATGGGCGTGCTCCACGCGCTCCTGCGCGCGACGAAGATCGGCAAGGCGATGCGGGCGACGAGCGACAACCGGGAACTGGCACAGATCCGGGGGATCAACACCGAGCGGGTGACGATGAGCGTCTGGGTCCTGGCGGGCCTGTTCGCCGGCGTCGGCGGCGTCACGCTGGGGTTCCTGTTCGGGACGCTCACCATCACGATGGGGTTTTTCATCCTGCTGCCGATGTTCGCCGCCGTCATCCTCGGCGGGATCACCATCTACGGGGCGCTCGTCGGGGCGTACATCGTCGGGCTCTCGATGGAGATCGGGCTGTTCGCGATCCCGGGACTCTCCGCGACCTACCGCGTCCCGGTCGCGTTCGTCGTCCTCATAATCGTGCTGCTGGTCAAACCGGAGGGGCTCACGGGATGACTGGGGTGGTAGCATGGTAGTCGCGGACACCGTCGTCTCGCTGGGCGTGCTCGCGGCGTTCTACGCGCTGCTGGCGCTCGGGATGAACGTCAAGTACGGGCACACGGGGCTGCTGGACTTCGGCCACGTCGGGTTCTACCTCATCGGCGCCTACTCGGCCGCGCTGTTCGTCCTCCCGCCGGAGTCCGGCGGACCGGACACCGTCTACCTCTTCGGGCTGAACCTCCCGGTTTTGTTCGCGGAACTCCTCCCGTTCCTCCCCTTCGCCGAACTGCTCGGCTGGATCGTCGCCGTGCTGTGTGCCACGGTCCTGGCCGGCGTCGTCGGCGTGTTCGTGGCGTTGCCGACGCTCCGCCTCCGCGAGGACTACCTCGCCATCACGGTCCTCGGCATGGCGGTCATCCTCCAGCGTATCGTCCAGGCGGAGTCGTGGCTCGTGAACGGCCCCGACGCGCTGCGGGGTATCCCCCGACCGCTCCCGGAGTTCTTCCCGCTGACCGGGGCGACGCTCAGCGGGGCCGTCGGGTTCTTCCTCATCAGTGCCGCCATCTGGGCCGCGACCGTCTTCGTCCTCGGCCACCTGCTCGAGAGCGACGACGGGGCCACCTACGCGGACGGGGCGGGCGGGGACGGGCCGCCCCCCGGAGCGAGATCGACGCTCGCCGGACGGCTCCACACGGTCGCCTCGCTCGGCACCGGCCGGTTCCTCTCGGACCGGCGCGCCGCCGAGGACGCGGCGTCGGGCGTCGGGTCGGCCGGCCGGAGTAACCGGGGCCGCTCGGCGCTCGCCGCCGGCGCGATCGTCGGCGCGGTCGGCGGGGTCCTGACGCTGATTACGCCGCTCGCCCTGCTGATCTGGGGGACGCTCCTCTCGGCGCTCACCTGGATCGTCCTCCTCGTCGGCCTCGCCCGCTTCGCCGAGGGGTTCGACGCGATCGACTACGCCGTCACGCTCGCGCTCGGGCTGGGCTACATGCTGGCGCTGGCGCCGGTCTACTTCCTCGAGTCGCCGACGCTCTGGGTGCCGCTCACCCTGCTCGCGTTCGCCGTGGTGATCGGGGCGACGCTCTACCTGCACCGGAACTGGTCGCGGTTCGCCGAGCGGCCGTTCAGATACGGCATCTTCACGGGGCTGTGGTTCGGCGCGGTCTGGTACTTCCCCCTCCAGATACTCTCCTCGGTGCAGGCCGGGCAGTTCGTGGTCGCAGCGACGACGGTGTTCAACAACGCGGTCTGGGTGTTGTCGTTCAGCGGAGCCGAACCGGTCATCGGCTACTCCCGCTTCCAGCTGTTCCTCTTCGGGACCGTCCTGTTCGTGTCGCTCTACGCGATGGAGCTGATCGTCGAGTCCCCGTTCGGTCGGGTGCTCAGGGCCGTCCGGGACGACGAGCGGGTGGTCAACTCGCTGGGGAAGGACCCGTTCATGTACAAGCTCCAGAGCATGGCGCTCGGCTCGGCGCTCGCCGGTCTCGCCGGGGTCCTGGCCGCCATCTACTTCCAGACGCTCGTGTTCACCATGTTCGCCCCGCGGGTCACGTTCATCGCCCTGCTGATGATGTTCCTCGGCGGCGTCGGCAACAACCGCGCGATGATCGTCGGCGCGTTCCTGTTCTGGGCGTTCCAGTCGGCGACGACGCAGCTCGCCGGGTTCGTCGCGCCCGAGTTCCGCACCCGGATCCAGGCGCTCCGGTTCGTCGTCATGGGGATCCTCTTTCTCGCACTGCTCTACTACCGCCCGGAGGGGTTACTGGGCGAGCGGTCCAGAACGGGGGCGGGGGGCGAATGAGCGGCGACCCCACCCCGACCGGCGACCCCGACGCGCCGCTCCTCGAGGTCGAGGACCTGCGGAAGAGCTTCGGGGGGATCCAGGCGGTCGACGGGGTGTCGTTCGAGCTCGAGCGGGGAACCGTCACCGGCCTGATCGGCCCGAACGGGGCCGGGAAGACGACCACGTTCAACCTCATCAGCGGGTTCTACAAGCCCGACGGCGGGACCATCCGGTTCCAGGGGCGGGACACCCAGGAGATCATGCGCCCGGCGGCGGCCGAGAGGGGGGTCTGGACCAGCGCCTCGGCCAGCGGGCTCGCGGTCCTGGGGATGGGCGTCGGCCGGATCCTCTACGGCGTTTCGCCCGCCGTCCTCGGCGGCGCCGCGGTCGCCGGTGCCGGCGCGGGCATCGGCCTCTACTACGGCCAGGCCGCGGTCAACAACCGCCGCGAGGACCACAAACACTCCCGGCCGTTCCAGCTGGCCCGCGAGGGGATGGTCCGCACGTTCCAGATCACGCGCGAACTCGAGGGGATGACCGTGCTCGAGAACCTCGTCCTCGCACCGCAGGACCAGGACGGCGAGAACCTGTTCGACGCCGTCTTCCGCCGGGAGGACATCGCCCGCGACGAGGCGGAGATCCGCGAGGAGGCCGAGGAGATACTGGAGCTGCTCGACCTCGACCACCTGCGGGACGAGGAGAGCGACCGCGATGGTCCCCGTCGCGAAGCAGACCAGCGACTACACCTCGGCGCTGGACGAGCCGGTCGCCGGCGTCAACCCCGCGCTCACCGACCGGATCATGGAGGCGATCGAGTCGATGCGGGACGAGGGCTACGGGTTCTGCATCGTCGAACACGAGATGGACGTCATCATGAACCTGAGCGACCGGATCATCGCGATGGCCGAGGGACGGAAGCTGGCCGAGGGGCCCCCGGAGGAGATACAGCAGAACGAGGCGGTCCTGGAGGCTTACCTGGGCGGCTGAACCGCCGGGCTACCGAACGGGGAGCCAACGCCCGCCCCGGTTCTCGCCGCCTCCCGGACCCCCTCGCCGTGTTCCGTCTCTGTGACCTCCCCGTCCCCGCCCTCGTCCGTCGCCGGGATGGCCCCGCTCGCACCCCGACCGTGCGCCGGGCCGGCGTCGCCGCCCGGTCCGATCCCCGGGAGCGCCGGACGGTGGACGTTTCGCCGGCGCTCGCCCACAACGGCGGAGGACCGCACGGTTAGGGGGAGGACTTCTGGACGGATCGCCATCGCGTGCCGGACACCTGTCCGGGATGAGAAAGGTACAAATAGCCTCGCTATTTGGTTCCATACACCGTGTCGGCGCGTCACACGGGGGCCGCCGGGACCGGCGCGTACGCGTGGTGGCGTGCTGCAGGTAATCCAGGTGTTCCGTAATGACGAACCGATCGACCTCTTCCGACTCGGCGCACAGGCGTATCAACCGTCGCAGGTACCTCGCGCTCGCCGCCGCCGGCGCTACCGGCCTCGCGGGCTGTACCGGTAGCGGCGGTGATGGCGGTGGGGGCGGTGATGGCGGTGACGGCGGCGACGGCGGCGACGGTGGCGACGGCGGCGGATCGACCGCGACCGACACGCCCACCAGCACCAGCACCAGCAGCGGCGGCGGCGAGGCGATCCCGCTGGCCTCGTTCTGCCCGCTTTCGGGGGCGGGCGGTGCCTTCGGGCCGGGGCAGCAGGCGGGGTTCAACCTCGCGGTCCAGAACATCAACGACGCCGGTGGCCTCCTCGGCGGTCGGGAGATCAACCCGATCAACCGCAACACGGAGACGAAGCCGTCGCGCGCGGCCTCGAAACTCAAGACCGTCATCAGCAACGATAACATCGAGGCGTTCGTCGGGACGTGGTCGAGCGGCGTGGCCGCGACGCTGGCGCCCATCGCCGCGGACAACGAGATCATGCAGATGGGCAACGGGACGACGAGCCCGACGCTGGCCGAGCAGGGCTGGGTCGAGACCGACGACGGCCAGCTGAAGTACATGGGCCGGACCTCCCCGAACGACGGCGCACAGGGGCTCGCGATGGGGGGGCTGCTCAACGACACCATCGAGGCCGAGTCGGCGGCGTTCATGCACGTCGACAACCCCTACGGCGCGGGGCTGGCCCGGAAGGCCAAGGCGGCGTTCGACGGGGAGACGACCGCGATGGTCCCCGTCGCGAAGCAGACCAGCGACTACACCTCGGCGCTGGACGAGGTGTTCGCCGACGACCCCGAGGTGTTCGGCCTCATCGTCTACCCGGCCAACGGCGAGTCGATCCTGAAGCAGTGGAACCGGGGCGGCTACGGCGGCACGCTCGTGATGTCCGAGTCGATGTTCCTGCCGGACCTGTTCGACAAGCTGTCGAACATCCTGACGGGGTCGTACATCACGACCGTCCGGCCGGACCGGACCGACGAGTCCTACAGCTACTTCACCGACGAGATGAAGAACACGATGGATCAGGAGCCGACCACGTTCTCCTCGCACTCGTACGACGCCGCGTTCCTCATCGGGCTCGCGGCCCAGAAGGCGGGCGAGTTCACGGGGACGGCGATCGCGCAGAACATCAAGTCCGTGTCGCGCCCGCCGGGCGAGAAGATCGTATCCGGAGCCGAGGGGTTCCAGAAGGCCACGGAACTGCTCGATTCGGGGGAGCAGATCAACTACCAGGGCGCGTCCTCGAACTGCAACCTGAACTGCTTCGTCGAGCCGTACAACCGGTTTTCGGTCAACGAGATCGTCGAGGGCGAGGGCGGGACCGACGTCAACCAGCTCAGCACGATCTCCGCGTCGTTCTTCCAGGGGAAGCTCTACACGGACGAACAGAAGGAGACGTACGGCTGCGACCGGCGGTCGCCCGGCGGGCTCGGTGGTCGCCGATCGGGGACTGTGGCCGTCCGTACGGGACCGGCGGACGGGGAGTCGTCCCGATCCCCCGCAGGTGCCGTCGTCCGGAAAGTATATTGAGGAACTCGAACGAGGCGTGAACACATGACCGTCCTCGAGGTGTCGGGGCTGGTGACCGGGTACGGGGAGGCCGAGATCGTCCACGGGGTCGACCTCGGGGTCGAGTCGGGGGAGATGGTGACGATCATCGGCCCGAACGGGGCCGGCAAGTCGACGCTGATGAGGGCGATCTTCGGGCTGATCGACTGCTGGGAGGGCACGGTCGTCGTCAACGGGACGGACGTGACCGACTACCGCCCGGACGAGATAACGAGGATCGGCGCGAGCTACGTCCCACAGCGGGACAACGTGTTCCCGAACCTCACCGTCAGGGAGAACCTCGAGATGGGGGCGTACGTCGACGACGAGGTCTCCGAGCGCGCGTACCAGGCGGTGTACGAACGGTTTCCGATCCTCGAGGAGCGGCGCAACCAGAAGGCCGGCCGGATGAGCGGCGGCCAGCAGCAGATGGTCGCGATGGGGGCCGGGCTGATGATCGATCCGGACCTCCTCCTGGTCGACGAACCGAGCGCCGGGCTGGCGCCGGATCTCGTCGCGGACATGTTCGAGCGCATCCGGCGGATCAAGGAGGCCGACACCTCGGTCCTGATGATCGAGCAGAACGCCCGGCAGGCGCTCCGCTACTCGGACCGCGGCTACGTCCTCGACCAGGGCGAGAACGCGTTCGAGGGTCCCGGCGAGGAACTCCTCGAGAGCGAGGAGATCCGGGACATGTACCTCGGCCAGGCCGGGTGACCCCGGGCCGGACCCGCTGCCGACCCCGCCTCGACCCGTGCCGGCTGCCGGGCGTCACGGGCCCACCTTCGAGTGCGGGGGCGGGAGCAGCACCACGGTGTCGGGGTGAGCCGCCCGCCAGTCCCCCCACGAGGTGAGCGTCGACGGGACGATGTCGAGGCTGGCGCCGGCCATCGGGCCACAGATCGCTCGCCCGATCCCCTGGCTCCAGAAGCTCCGCGTCGCCCGGTCGTACATGACGAGGTTCGCGGCGTTCCTGACCCTCGTGTCCTCCGAGGCGTTCCACCGGTCCGCGCCGAACGTCCGGCCGGACTTCTCGCTCGCGACGATGTACCGGTCGGGCGGTCGCCACAACTGCCCGGAGACCCCGAACGTCGTCGGCTCGCCACGGACGCGCCGCTCGGCGACCAGCCCGCTCCGACAGATCGAGCAGTAGGTGACGAGGAGGGCGACGCCGAGGTCACCGTCGGACGTGGTCCGACGACCCGTCGAGCGTGGCCCGAACGTGTCGTTGACGACCTCGTGGTGCCAGAGGACTGAGACGGGGTACGCGCGGGCCCGCCCGTCGCGTTCGAGGCCGACGACGACCGCGTCGTCGGGGAGCCCGTCCCTCCTCCCCACGCGGGTGTACCTCGGGTCGATCTCGTACGCGTCCCAGGCCGTCCCGAACGCCGGGTCGACGATCTCGCGGATGCCGAAGTCCTCGACGATCCCGGTCTCGCAGACGTCGGACGGGTCGCCGAGCCGGGCCAGCAGCTCCGGATCGGGCGTCGAAGGAGGCCGGTCGGTCACCGTCGCCGTCGCCGTCCGCGAGGGCCGGTCCGCCTTCCCGGGGTCGGCGCTGCTGCAGCCGCTCGACCCGCCGACCAGCGCGGAGAGCAGGCCCGCACAGAAGCGACGGCGGTCCATCCTGTCGGGAAGCCGTCCCGAGCGGCCTTAGTCGGTTCCACGGTGTGCGGGAGGGCCGCCCAGCCGGTCCGCCCTCCGGTCGACCCGCTCGCGGTCCAGCCGCTCCTCGCGGACGACGTCCCGGTGGGTGCTTTAGTGTCGCCGGCGGAGGGGCCGCTCATGGACGAAACGGGGGACGGACGCTCGCGCTGGTGGCTCGTCCTCGTCGCCGCGCTGGTGATGGGGACGGCCGGCGTCTACCAGTTCGGCTGGTCGTCGATCCGGCCCGCCCTGGGCGCCCGCGTCGGGGCTCCCGAGACCGCGCTCGGGACGGCGTTCACGCTGTTCGTGGTCTTCCAGACGGTCGCGCAGTTCCCCGCCGGGTGGGTCCGCGACCGCTACGGCCCTCGCCTTCCGCTCCTGGTCGGTGCCGGCTGTCTGACGGCCGGGTTCTCCGGTCTGGGGTTCGCGCGGTCGGTGCCCGCAGTCTACCTCTCGTATGCCGTCGGCGGCGTCGGCGTCGCCGTCGCCTACACGGTCACGGTCAACACCGCGGTGAAGTGGTTCACCGACCGCCGGGGGCTGGCGACGAGCCTCGTCACCATGTCCTTCAGCGGCGTGAGCGTCCTCGCCATCCCGGCGATCCGGACGGGCGTGGAGGCCAGGTTCGGGCCGACGATGCTGGCACTGGCCGCGGCGGTCGGGGCGGTCGCCGTGCTCGGGGGGGTCGTGCTCCGCGACCCCGGGGGGCCGGACGAGGGCGCGGACGGACCGACCGGGGGGCGGGCGTACACGTGGCGAGAGGCGATACGGACGTGGCAGTTCTGGCTGCTGTACGCGGTGTTCGTCGTCCTCAACGGCGTGGGGCTGATGGTCATCGGCAAGGCCGTCGCCTACGCGTCGGTCCTGTCGCTGCCGCCGTCGGCCGGGACCGCCAGCGCCTCCATGATCGCGCTCGGCGACGCCTGCGGTATCCTGGTGGTGGGGACCCTCTCCGACTACCTCGGGCGGGTCCGCTCGCTGGCGGCCTCGCTCGTCCTGAGCGGCCTGTCGCTCGGCGGAGCGGTCCTCCTCGGCGAGGCGGGGTTCGCGTGGGGGTTCGTCGCGCTCGTCGCCGCCACGGTGGCCTTCCGGAGCCCGTCGTTCGCCATCGTGCCGAGCATCGTCGGCGAGTACTACGGCCGGGCCCACTCCTCGGAGAACTACGCCGTGCTGTACACGGCCAAGCTGTTCGGGGGCGTCTTCGGCGGCGTCGGCGCGAGCGCGCTCGTCGTCTCGGTCGGCTGGTCGGCGTCGTTCGCGCTCGGCGGCGGCTTGCTCCTCCTCGCCGGCGTCGCGATCGCGTTCCTCCGACCCGTTTAGGACCGTCCGCGTCGGTCGGGGGCTCAGGCGTCGAGCAGCCTGGCCTCGGCCTTCCGGAGGTGTTCGAGGACGGTCGACTTCGAGACGTCCAGCTCCTCCGCGAGGTCGGCGGCCGTCGTGCCGCGCGGCCAGGCGTAGTAGTCCCGCTCGCGGGCGAGTTCGAACACCTCGCGCTGACGGACCGTCAGTTCGATGCGTGGATCCGCCGGCTCCGCGACGGGTCTCGACACGCCGGTGAGCCGGATCTCGGCCCCGCACGTCCGGCGGACCTCGTCGAGGAGCACGTCGACGCGCTCGCGTGGCTCGGTGGTGAGGACGGTCCACAGCTCCCGTCCGTCGACGACGCGGACCGGGGCCTCGGGGATGAACCCGCGGGAGACGATGGGGCCGTTGATGCTGTCCGCGGCGTCGTACTCGGCGAGTATCCCACAGGTCGCGTTCCCGGGCTCGGGGCGCTGTGCCATCCGCGTCCCGCGGTCGTCGAACTCCCGGACGAGGTCGGTCCGCGGCGAGTCGCGTGCGGTGCTCACGAGCGCGTCGACGGCGCCCCTCGTGTCGCCGAACGCGGTGAGCCACGCGACGGCGCGCCCGTTGATCTCGTAGACGCCGTGCCCGAGCAGTCCCGCTTCGGCCCCGTCGGTCACCTCCAGCGTCCAGCAGTCGGGGTGCCAGATGTCGAGCGTGAGCCGCGAGCAGGTCCGGTCGTCCTCCACGACGCGGTCCGGGGGGTCGCGTTCGTCCGTGGCCATCGGACCGTCACCCTTGACGAGTGGTAACATAAGTCTATCCTCTTTCGGGGGCCACTACGGTCGGCCCGGGGGCCGCTACGACCGGCGATTCGAGGTGCGGATGAACCGTGCGGCCGGTCGGCGTTCGTCCGCGACGGGGTCGTCGATCACCGGTGACCCGTCACGACCGGCCGCATCAGTCGCTGGCGGAAGTGGCGCCGGCGTCGACCCGGCTCCAGAACTCCTGTTTCCACTCGGGGTTGATGATCCGCCGGACCCCGATGGTGAGCGACGGGACCGCGAACAGGGCGATGAAGAAGTACGCCATGATGGTGTACCCCTGCGCGACGAGCGCGATGATACCGACCCGCGAGAGGAGCGTGGCCGCGAGGAGGATGCCTCCACCGAGCAGGCCGCTCTGGAGCCGGGTGAGGCCGTCGACCTCCTCGAACCGGCCGGTGTCGATCCGCTCCAGGTCGGCGTCGATGCGGTCGATGATGGCGTGGATGGCGCCGACGGACGTCTCGACGAGCGTCCACCCGATGACGATGCCGTAGAACGCGATGACGCCCGGCCCGGCGGCGTTCCGCAGCATCGGCAGCCACGGCACCTCCGCGCCCATCACGCTCTCCTGGGGGTAGAACCCCATCAGACAGAGGTACGTCAGCAGGAACGGGAGCGTCATCAGGGTGCCCGCGAGCAGGCCCGAGACGACCGACTCCTTGCGGGTCTTCTGGCGGTGGAGCGCGAAGAACACCGCCGGGAAGATGGCGAGGTTGTACCCCACGTAGAGGATCCCCGACTGTATCACAGCGGGGGCGCTCGCGTCCTCGACGTAGCCGGTGTTGCCGGCCGCGAAGACGCTCGTCACGTCGCCCCACACCTGCGAGAGCACCAGAACGCCGAACAGGACGTACGCGACGTAGAGGAACCCGGTACCGACGGTCTTGAACCGCTCGATGAGGCTCGCGCCGAAGTAGGTCAGCACCGCCACCACGACGATGATGGCGACGATGCCGACGAGATACGGGATGCCGACCGTCTGTTCCATGATGTTGCCCGCCGCGGAGGCCATCACCGCGATGACGATGGTCGCCATCACGACGAACAGGAGGTCGAACAGCGGCCACCCCTTCCAGATGATCCCCTGCATGTAGGCCTTGTAGTCGTAGGTATGGAACTTCCGCGAGAACTCGAAGACGACGACCGACATGACGGTGAAGCCGACGAAGATGCCGAGGACGGCGAGCAGCCCGGCCGACCCGAACTTCGCACCGTACGCGACGACCTCCCGGCCGCTGGCGTACCCGCCGCCGATGAGGACCGACTGCAGGACGATCGCCGGCAGGACGATCGATCCGAACCGGCCGCTCACCAGCCGCCTGAAGATGCTCGCCGTGCTCTGACTCCTGGCTGCCGAACTGTCTCGGGACATGTCAGATCGTGGCACGCTGATGCGGGAGTAATAACCACACCCTCTCATGAGAGGGTGTGGTTTTGCCCTCCCGGGTACGAACCGTCGTACATGGACCTCAGAGGCGCCTTCGACGCACCGGCCCCGACGGTCGTCCTCGCCGAGGGGGAGTTCGGCGAGCCCGGCGGGAAGACGGCCAACGGCGTGGTGATGCACAGCGATCTGTTCGACGCGCGCGTGGTGGTCGACTCGACGAACGCGGGCGCGACCGCCGACGAGGTACTCGACCGGGCCGAGGTCCCCGGGATCCCGGTGGTCGCCTCGATGGACGAGGCCATCGAACGCGCACCCGACGTCGAGGCGCTCGTGATCGGCGTCGCGCCAGCGGGCGGGGCGCTCCCCCAGGCGTGGGTCGCGGACATCCGGACGGCGATGCGGGCCGGCTGTGACGTCGTCTCCGGGCTCCACGTCTTCCTCGGGGACGACGAGGAGTGGTCGGCGCTGGCCGAGGAATGCGGCGTCCGGCTGTTCGACGTCCGCAAGCCCCCGGAGGGCGACGACCTCCGGGTGGCCGACGGCTCGGTCGACGGCCTCGACTGCGACGTCGTCCTCACCGTCGGCACGGACTGCGCCGTCGGCAAGCGAACGACGACGTTCGAACTCTATCGGGCCGCCCGGCGGGCCGGCCTCTCGGCGGGGTGGGTCGCCACCGGCCAGACGGGGATCATGGTCGGCGCCGACCGGGGCGTGGTGATCGACCGCGTCCCCGCGGACTTCACCGCCGGCGTCGTCGAGGACATGGTCGCCGCGGTCGGGAGCGAGGACGACCTCGTGTTCGTCGAGGGGCAGGGCGCGCTGACCCACCGCGCGTACTCCGGCGTCACCATGGGTATCCTCCACGGCGCGTGGCCCGACGCCGTCGTCCTGGTCGACGATCCCACCCGCGACCGGCGGACGCACTTCGAGCAGTTCCCCGTCGCCGGCGTCGAGCGCGAGAGGGCCAACGCCGAGGCGCTCAGCGACGCGACCGTCGCGGGGCTCTCGACGTGGGGCGACCCGGAAACCCAGGCCGGGCGGCATGGCCTGCCGACCGCGAACGTCTTCCGCGAGGGCGGCCCGGGGGACCTCCTCGCGGCCGTCCGGGAGGTGCTGTGACCGTGAGCGTGCACGTCGAGCGCGTGACGGCCGAGCCGCTCGACCTCCCGCTGCGCGAGCCGTTCGAGATCGCCCTGGGGACACAGCACGAGGCGCAGAACGTCCTCGTCCGGGTCGAGACCGACGGCGGCGCGGTCGGCCACGGCGAGGGCTCGCCGCTCCCCCCCGTGACGGGCGAGACGCGCGAGGCCGCGCTGGCGACCGCGCGGGCCGCCGGCGGGGTACTCGAGGGCGAACCCGTGGCCGACTACCGCCGACTGGCCGACGAGCTCCGGTCGACGTTCCCGGGAGCGGTCTCCGCGCTGTTCGCCGTCGAGACCGCGCTGCTCGACGCGCACTGCCGCGAGCGCGGGCTGGCGCTCTCCGAACTGTTCGGCGGCCCGCCGCGACCGGTGACGACCGACCTCACGATACCCGTTCTCCCCCCGACCGACGCCGCCGACCGGGCGCGCGACGCCGTCGCCGAGGGGTTCGAGCACCTGAAGATCAAGACCGGCACGGACGTCGAGGCCGACGTCGAGCGCGTCGTCGCGGTGCGCGAGGCCGCGCCGGACGCGGAGCTAAAGGTCGACGCGAACCAGGGGTGGACGCCCGCCGAGTCGATCCGGTTCGCCCGCGAGGTCGCCGACCGGGGTGTCGGCCTCGCGCTCGTCGAACAGCCCGTCGACGCGGCCGACGTCGAGGGACTGACCCACGTCCGCGAGCGGGTCGCCGTCCCCGTCGCCGCCGACGAGGCCGTGTTCACCCCCGCCGACGCGATGCGCGTGGTCCGTGCCGAGGCGGCGGACGTCGTCAACGTGAAACTCGGCAAGTCCGGCCCGGTGGCCGCGGCGGACATCGCCGCCATCGCCCGCGCGGCGAGCCGCGAGCTGATGGTCGGCTGCATGCTCGAGAGCGCGGTCGGCATCCACGCCAGCGCGCACGTCGTCGCCGGGCTGGGTGGGTTCGACTACGTCGACCTCGACGGCAACCTCCTGCTCGCCGAGGACGTGGCTCCCATCGAGCGCACCCCGACGGTCGACATCGACGGACCGGGCCACGGGGTCGTCCCCGACCGGTAGTCCCCCCCGTCCCCGTCGCTCGGCTCCCGAACGGCCGCCTCGTCGTGACGGGCGACGGGCCCCGCGACGGCCGGCGGTCGTCGGTTCGATCGCCGTCGGGCGGCGTCCCGCCGCTCCCCCGCTCGGTCCGGGACGCCGTCGACGCCCTCGGCGCGCATCGCCTCGAACGCCTCGGCGACCCGCCTCTCGGTTTCGGTCCCCTCGGAGCCGAGTTCGGGCCCGGCCCGGAGGGCACGCGCGAGCGAGACGACGCCCTCGTGGCGTTCCTCGACGACGTCCCGGGCGCGACGCGTCAGGGTCCCGGTGCCAGCCATGCCCGAGGATCCACCCCCGGTGGCTCGAACCTCCCTGTGCGATGTGACCGGGCGGGCTCTCTCGGGGGAGGGGGAGTTGCGGACAGTCGATCCCGCTCCCCGGACTCCCTCGGCTCCCGGCGCGACGGGACCGCCCGTCACGCCCCGGGGAGCGGGCGGCGCGCGATCCGTCTCGCTACGGCGGAGTGCGTCGTACTGCACGGAACGCGTCGTACCGCGCGGACGCCCGGCCTCGCCCAAGGGTTCAACAGAGTGGGGTGTGGTGAGGGGGCATGGGATACCTCATCCGGATGCCCCAGATGGGGATGTCGATGGAGGAGGGGACCGTCCTCGAGTGGTCCGTGGCGGAGGGGGCGTCGGTCGCGACGGACGACGTGCTCTGCGTGGTCGAGTCCGAGAAGACGACCGCGGACGTCGAGGCCCGGGAGCCGGGCGTCCTCCGCCGGATCGTCGTGCCCGAGGGGGGCGTCGTCGAACCGGGGACGCCCATCGGCATCCTCGCGGCCCCCGACGAGGACCTGACTCCCTACGCATCGCAGATAGACGAGGCGACCCTCGAAGCCGCCGGTAGGAGCGGCGGCGACGGCGCGGGAGCCGACGGGGCGACCGCGGGAGCGGATGAAGACGGGGCGACGGCGACATCGGGCGACGGGGCGACGGCGGGTGAGGACTCGACGGGGACGGCCGACACGGAGGGCGGAGCGGCAGCGGGGCGGGGTACCGGCGACGAGGTCCGCGCCTCGCCCGGCGCCCGGAAGCTGGCGGACGAGGCGGGCGTCGACCTGAGCGGGGTCGAGGGGACCGGCCCCGACGGCGTGGTCACCGAGGCCGACGTCGAGCGGGCCATCGAGGCCGACGAGGGGGCGGGAACGGCGCCCGCGACGGGGAGCGTCGAGCGGACCGTCGTCGAGTCGCGCGAACTCTCCGGGATGCAGCGGACCGTCGCCGACCGGCTCGGGAAGAGCTACCGCGAGGCCGTCCACGTCACGCTCAACCGCGAGCCGTCGGCGAGACGCTCGGCGAGTTCCCCCCGTTCAACGCGCGCTTCGAGGACGGCGAGCACCGGCTGATCGAGGAGGTCGACGTCGGCCTCGCAGTCGACGTCGAGGGCGGACTCGTCACGCCCGTGGTGGGGGACGTCCGGGCGAAGAGCGCGGAGACGGTCAACCGCGAGCGCGCCGAACTGACCGATCGCGCCGTCTCCGGCGAGTTCACGATGGGCGAGCTCGAGGGCGGGACGTTCACCGTCTCGAACCTCGGGCTCTTCGGCGTCGACCACTTCGATCCGGTGATCGACCCGCCGCAGATCGCGATCCTCGGTCTCAACCGCGTCCGCGAGGACGGCACGACGACGCTCTCGCTCTCCTTCGACCACCGCGTGGTCAACGGTGCCGACGCCGCCCGGTTCCTCGACGCGCTCGTCGACCGCCTCACCGACGCGGCGACGCTCCGGGGGTTCATCGACGCCGACGTGGACGCCGGGGTCTCCGAGGCGGAGACGCCGCGGCACGTCCGGATCACGACCGAGTCGGGGTACGCGGGGACCTACCACGCCGCCGGGACGGACGTCCCGTTCGACGAACCCGAGTCGATGGGCGGCGGCGGCAGGGGCCCGGACCCGGTCGGGCACCTCCTCGGGGCGCTCGGGTCGTGTCTCTCCCTGTCGGTGCGGACGATGGCCGACCGGGACGGGATCCGGGTCGGCGAGATCGAGACGACCGTCGAGGGCGCCCCCGAACACGGCCCGCTCGAGTCGGTCGCGGTCGAACTGGGCTTAGAGACCGACGCCGACGAGGGGGATGTCGAGCGGGTGGTGACGAAGGCCGAGCGGGCCTGCTACGTCGCGCGGTCGCTCTCGGACGATCTCGGGGTCTCGCTGTCCTGGTCGCGGCTGTAGCGACAGCAGGGCCGGCGGGTCGGGTACCGGCAGGAGTCGTCGACACTGGACGCGTTCGGACTCCCGGGAACCACTGACCCGAACGGGTGGCACCGCAAGCACGCCCGGCGGGAGCGAACGGACGCCGGTTCGTCTCGGCCGACCGCCGCGCACCGTCGCAGAACTCCCCGTTCCGTACCGAGCGTATCGGCGTGGCTCTCGTCGGAGATGAGAGCATCGCGTCGTCTACCGGGCGGGAACGTCACGCGAAGTCCACGTCGAGGGAATCGGTGATCCCGTCGACGTCGAAGTCCGAGTCGGCCACCGCCAGCCGTTCGTCGAACCCCTTCGCAGTCCCGGCTATGTAAGCATCGCGAGCGGAGAGCGGCTCTCCCCGGCGGCTGAGTTCGTCCTGCAGTTCGCCGGCCGAGCGCGCCAGTTCGGCGGTCTCCTCGACCACCTCGAGCCACCCGAGCGCACCGTCTAGGCCGTCGAAGTCGGCCGGCCCCGTCCTGAACACCTCCCCCTGGGACACCTCGAACATTACCAGTGGCGGGGCGACCGCCCGTTCGTCGAGGTGGGTCCGGACGTAGTCCACGGCATCCGCTTCCCCGTCGAGGTAATCGATGAGAACACTGCTGTCGTAGAGGGTTACCGTGATCCGACTCCTCGCTTCATCTCCTCGCGCTTCGCCCGGGCCTTCTCGGCAGCGTCCGTCCCCTCCCAGAGCCCGGCTCCCTCCTCGACGGTCTCGCGCCGTTCCCGGATGAGCCGCGAGATGAGTTCGCCGAACGTCTCGTCCTCGCCCCTGAGGGCTGCAAGCGCGGCGTGCGTGTCGTCGTCGACCCGGATGCTCCTGCTCACGTGCCTCGGTATACGGGGCTGTATACAGATCGGTTCCGTCGTGGGCTCCGAGTCGTTCGGGAGCATCGAGGGTGTCGTTCGACGGGACCGTACGCGTGTGGCGGACGGGCGTCCTCGCCCCGGCCGCGAGCAGTTCCATCGCACCAAACTACAAGCACCCTCGCACGGAGGGGCCGGCATGGAACCCGACCCGGAGATACCGGATCTCGACGTGGAACTGCCGGCGATCGATCAGGTGGCGGTCGTCGTGGAGGACCTCGACGACGGGATGGCCCGCTTCCGGTCGATCCTCGGCGTCGAGCCCTGGACGGTGTTCCGGTTCGAACCGCCCGACCTCACGGACACCACCTACCGCGGCGAGGAGACGGAGTACGGGATGGTCCTCGGGCTCGGCTACGCGGGCGAGACGATGATCGAACTCATCGAGCCGACCATCGGCCCGAACGTCTACCGGGACCACCTCGACGAGCACGGCGAGGGACTCCACCACGTCGCCTACTTCGGGTGGGACGAGGCGGAGGCCGAGGACGTGATCGAGCAGTTCGAGGCCGCGGGGATGCCGGTGGTCCAGAGCGGCCACTACGAGGGGACCGACTTCTGGTACTTCGACTCGCGGGACGAACTCAGCGGGCTGATGTTCGAGATCGGCGTCCGCCGCGACGTCGAGGACAGGGAGCCCGAGCGCGTCTGGCCCGAGGACGCCGCGTAGCGGCTCACCGGACCTGCGAGAGTCAAAGCCGCGACCATGCGCGGACGCCGACGCAGTGGTCCGACGGCGAGCACGCGGGGTTCACCACGGGCGAGCCGTGGCCCGCGTCGACGACGACTACACCGGGGTCGACGTCGAGGCGACCCGTGCCGACGGGGATTCGATCTGGCACCGCCACCGGCGATTCGTCGATCCCCGGCACGGGGGGGACGTCCTCGCCTACGGCGAGCACGACCTCCTGTGCCCCGAGGACGAGTAGGTCTTCCGTATCCCCGGACGCTCGGCGACGAGCGAATGCTGATCGGTCTCGACTCGTCGGTGGGGTCCGCCCCGGTCGACCTTCGGGCCCACCGACGGCCGTCCCGACCGCACCGATCCCTCCCTCCGACTCCCGAACTACGACGACACGTCTCCGGGGCCCTTTCGAGGAGGCAGCCCGGGGCGTCCCGGGAGCCGTGTCCGACGAGCTAACAGCCGGCTGACTCTTTCACGTAGCTATAAGAACGGCGACAGGGAACTCCGATGTGCAATGGGCACACCTGACACGGAGACGCGCCTCGGGATGCTCCGGACGATGGAGCGGATCCGGGCGTTCGAGTCGCGCGTACAGACGCTGTTCTCCGACGGGGAGATGCCGGGGTTCGTCCACCTCTACATCGGCGAGGAGGCGATCGCGGCCGGCGTCTGTGCGACGCTGGACGAGGACGACTACATCACCTCGACCCACCGGGGCCACGGCCACTGCCTCGCGAAGGGGCACGACCCCGCGCCGATGATGGCCGAACTCTACGGCAAGGAGACGGGTTACTGCGGCGGGAAGGGCGGGTCGATGCACATCGCCGATCCGGAGCTCGGGAACCTGGGGGCGAACGGCATCGTGGGTGCCGGCATCCCCATCGGCGCCGGGGCGGCGCTGTCGAGCCAGCTGCGGGACGCCGGGGAGGTGTGCGCCTCGTTCTTCGGCGACGGCGCCACCGCGCAGGGGTCGTTCCACGGGTCGCTGAACCTCGCCTCGCTGTGGGACCTCCCGTTCGTCGGCGTCGTCGAGAACAACCAGTACGGGGAGATGTCCTCGATCGAGGAGCAGCAGTCGCTCGAGGACCTCGCCCGGCGTGCGGCCGCCTACGACATCCCCGGGGTCCACGCCGACGGGATGGACCCCGACGACGTGTTCGCGGCGGCGAGCGAGGCGGTCGAGCGGGCCCGCGCCGGCGAGGGGCCCACGCTGCTGGTGTGCGAGACCTACCGGTTCGAGGGCCACCACGAGGGCGACTCGGAGTTCTACCGCGACGACGAGGAGATCTCCGAGTGGCGTGCCCGCGACCCCCTCCGGACGTACCCGGAGCGGCTCGTCGAGGAGGGGGTGCTCGACGAGGCGGAGCACGAGGAGCTACGGGAGTCGGTCGAGGCCGAGATCGACGACGCGGTCGCGTTCGCCCGCGAGAGCGACCTGCCCGACCCGGCGAGCGCCTACGAGAACCTCTACGCGGAGGGTGACTGACCGTGTCTCAACAGACCGCCGACACGGAGGAGATCACGGTCCGGGAGGCGATACGGGACACGCTGCACGCGGAGATGGGCGCCGACGAGCGGGTGTTCGTCCAGGGCATCGACGTCGCCGGGCGCGGCGGCACGTTCGGCGTGCTCGAGGGGCTGACCGACGAGTACGGCGAGGAGCGCGTGCGGAACACGCCGATCAGCGAGGTCGCCATCGTCGGCTCCGGGCTCGGGGCCGCGATGACCGGGATGCGACCCGTGGTCGAGGTGATGTACTCCGGGTTCCTCGGCGTGCCGATGGACCAGCTGCTGAACCAGGTCGCCAAGCTCCGGTACATGACGAACGGGAACGTCGACATCCCGCTGACGATCCGCACCCAGAACACCAGCGGCTTCCGGGCGGCGGCCCAGCACTCCCAGGCGCTCCACCAGGTGTTCATGGCCATCCCGGGGATCAAGGTGGTCTGTCTCTCCACGCCCGCGGACGCCGAGGGGCTCCTGCGGTCCGCCGTCCGCCACGACGACCCCGTCATCGTGTTCGAACACGCGGGCGTCTACAACCGCTCGGGCGAAGCGCCGGTGGGGGAACACGCTATCCCCATCGGCGAGGCGGCGGTCGAGCGCGAGGGCGCGGACGTCACCATCGTCGCCACGCAGGTCCAGCTCTGGAACGCTCTCGAGGCCGCAGAGGAGCTCGCCGGGGAGGTCGACGTCGAGGTGGTGAGCCCGCGGACGTTCGACCCCCTCGACCTCGACACCATCGCCGACTCGGTCCGCAAGACGGGCCGGTGTGTCGTCGCCGACGAGACGCCGCTCCGGGCCGGCACCCAGTCCGAGCTCGCCGCGCTCGTCCACGAGGAGTGCTTCTTCGACCTCGACTTCCCCGTCCAGCGCGTCGGCGTCGATGACGTCCCCGTCCCGTTCAGCCCGACGCTCGAGGACGAGGTGATCCCGGGGACCGACGACCTCGTCGCCGCGGTGCGACGGCTCGCCTGAACGAGCGACGGCCCGCGTTCGGGACAGTCCGTTCCGTCCCGTCGTCCACGGACACGTCGTCCCGCCGCCGGCTATCGCCCGGAGCGGAAGCGCGTTCCCGTCGGTGCCCGCCGCGTGCGCGACACGTTCGAATCGACCCCGCCCACGCGGGCGCTGACCGGCACACGGGATCGACGGACGCACGGAAGCCTGCCGATCGACGCACGGGACCCCAACCGTACGCTGCAAGCACTACCCGGGCGATCGACGGTGCATCGTACGACCGTCCGACTTCCTCGTGGCGGACGAACCGTGACCCTTCTCCCCGTGGCCCTTCTCCCAACAGTAGCTATACTACCGGTGCGGTCGACGGTTCCGGCATGACCTCCGACCCGGAGCGAGCACCCGCGGTGGCGACCGACGGGGGAGACGCGGTCGACAGTACGACGAACGAGCACTCGGATCGGGACGACGACTGGGCCGGCCTCCTGAGCGCGGTCGACCCGGACGGGGACCCGGACGCGGCGGAACTGCGTGCGATGATGCGGTCGATGCTGCTGATCCGACGGGTCGACCGGGCGTGGGGGGACGCCTACCTGAACGAGGAGGTCGAGGGGATCCCGCCATCGCTCAGCACGGGGCAGGAGGCCGTCGCGACGGGCACGTGTGCGGCGCTACGGCCCGGTGACTTCCAGTTCACGACCCACCGCGGACAGGCACCGATGGTGGCGAGCGGCCTCGATCCGGAGCGGATGCTGGCGGAACTCTACATGCGCCGGGACGGCTACAACGGGGGCAAGTCCTACCACGTCACCGACGCCGAGCGCGGGGTCATCGGCATGGGCGGGATCGTCGGCGCGCAGGTCCCGGTCGCGGCCGGGATGGCCCTCGCACGGGCACTCCGCGGGACGGACGGCGTCAGTCTGGCGTACTTCGGTGACGGGGCGAGCAACGAGGGCGCGGTCCACGAGGCGGCCAACCTCGCCGCGATGTGGGACCTCCCCCTGGTGCTCCTGTGCGAGAACAACGGGTACAACATCTCCCAGCCGGTCGACGAGGCGGTGAAGGGACCGTCCATCGCCGCCAGGGCCGCGGGGTACGGCATCCCCGGCGAGGTCGTCGACGGGAACGACCCGCTGGCGGTGTTCCGGGCGGTCCGCGAGGCCGCCGAACGAGCCCGCGACGGCGACGGGGCGACGCTCATCGAGGCACGGACCGTCCGACTGGACGGCCACCTCGCGCACGACCCCCAGCGGTACCGTTCCGAGGGGGAGCTCGCCGACGCGTGGGCACAGTGCCCCATCGAGCGGTTCCGGAAGCGTCTGGCCGCCGAGGAGGTCCTCTCCGAGCCGGATTTCGAGCGGATGGAGGCGTCGGTCCGATCGGAGGTGGAGTCGGCCGTCGCGTTCGCCCGGTCGAGCCCGTTCCCCGACCCCGAGGAGGCGTACGAGGACCTCCGGGCCGACGGGATCGACGCGAACGAGCGGGAGGCGACTGCCCCCACGAGCGACGGGTCCCGCACGGGCGGGGACGCCGACCGGGGACGGATGCTCGACCGGACGCGGATGACGGAGCGGAACGCGTTCAGGCGCGACGCCCCGCTCTCGGAGGCGGAGAAGGGTGCCCCGAGCTTCCGTGCGGCGCTCCGTGCGGCGCTCCGCGAGGAGATGCGGCGCGACGACGCGGTCTTCGGGATGGGCGAGGACATCGCCACCGCGCCGCCGTTCGGCGTCACCAGCGGCCTCGCCGACGAGTTCGGGCGCGATCGGATACGAAACGCGCCCGCCTCGGAGGTGGCCGTCCTGGGCGCGGCGGTCGGCGCGGGTCTCGACGGGATGCGAGCGGTCGTCGAACTGCAGTTCGGCGACTTCCTCTCCGTGGCTATCGATCAGCTGACACACCAGGCCGCCATGCTGCGATACCTCACCGGCGGACAGGTCTCGGTCCCCCTCGTGGTCCGGCTCCCCTGCGGCGGCGGCGAGAGCACCGGTCCACAGCACTCGCAGGTCATGCACTCCTGGTTCGTCCACGCCCCGGGCATCAAGGTGGCCGTCCCCTCCACGGCGGCGGACGCGAAGGGTCTGCTGAAGACCGCCATCCGCGACGACGATCCCGTGCTCTTCTTCGAGCACAAGTCCCTCTACGGCACCCGGTGGTCGGTTCCGGACGGGTTCGAGGACCCCGACGAGGTCGTTCCGTTCGGCGAGGCCGCTGTCCGGCGGTCGGGCACCGACGTGACCGTGGTCGCGACGCTGGCGACGGTCGAGCACGCGCTCGCCGCCGCCGAGCGGCTGGCCGAGGAGGACGGCGTCTCCGTCGAGGTGATCGACCCGCGGACGCTCCAGCCTCTCGACACCGGGACCATCGTCGAGTCGGTCCGGAAGACCGGTCGGCTGCTGGCCGTCGACGAGGCCTACCTCCCGTGTGGCATCCAGGGCGAGATCATGGCGCAGATCGCCGAGCGGGCGTTCGACGCGCTCGAGGCACCGCCACGGCGGCTCGGCAACCCCGGCGTTCCGGTCCCGTTCGCGCCCCCACTCGAGAACGAGGTGCTGCCGGCGACCGAGGACGTCGCCGACGAGGTCCGATCGCTCGTCGGGGTGGAGTGATGCGGTCGTCCGTGGTCCAGTCCGTTACCGATGATCGCCGACCTCGGCCGGCGCTCGCCGGCAGATCGTTACGCACGACCGTATGAGACCTTCGAGGCACCTGTCTCCCTGAGGTCGGCACCCCACGACCGGACGACGGACCGCTCCCGGACGACCGGATGCCCGAGCGGATCGAGTCGACGCGAAGGGTTCGGGAGACGGGCCACGGGCAGGGCACCCGAGTCGGTAAGTGTTCCCCCCGAGAGGTGGCGACATGAACGTTCTCGGCCTGGACAGGGTGGTCGTCGCGACGCGGGATCTCGAGGGAACCGCCGGACAGTTCACGGAGCTCCTCGGGCTCTCCTTCTCCGATACCATCCGCCCGACGACGGGGACGGGTGCCGGCCCGCAGGCCCTTCGGATGGTCCTCAGCGCCGCCGGCGTCGAACTGATCGCGCCCGACGAGGAGAACGAGGTCGCCCGGTTCATCGAGGCACACGGCCCCGGACTGTACGCGCTCTCGCTCCGGGTGACCGACCTCGACGCGGCCACGGCGGAACTGGCGGCGAAGGGGGTCGACCCCGTCGGGACGTTCGAGGCCAACGGCTTTCGGGAGGCGTTCTTCAGCCCACGGAACTTCGGCGGGGCACTCGTCATCCTCGCGGAGTACGAGGCGCCACACGCCGCCGCGACCGCGATGACGGCCGACCCGGGGACCGAGTGACCGGGAGACGTCGGAGGCCGGTGGTCGGGCCACTCCCCGACGCCGCCGAACCGGTTTCGTGCACCATCCGCCGTCACCCGACGGTCCGGGCGGGCGTCGGGCGGCGACCGTGGTACGCGACCACGCGAGACGGATAGTTGCGGCCCACTCGACGGTCAGTGACGGGACGTTCGGGCTCCGAACCCATCCGATCCCTCCCTCGAGTCGAACGGACGAGAGCGGTGCGCCATCGGCCCTCCGCGTCACCCCGTCGACCCCGGCGGCCGGTCGGTCCCGCCCCCGGCCCCGGGCGGCCCCGACCGGGGCCAGCAGGGCGAGCAGCGGCGCGAGCGGCCCGGCTTCGACGCCTCGGTCGCACGGTCGGCGTGGCGATCCGCGACTCGAGCGCGCGGCCCCCGCCGGCGCACCCGGTAACCTATCACCCGCGGTCGTGAAGGGGCGGCACGATGCTCGAGGAACCGGTGGCGACCCCCGGAGGCGGACAGGGCGACGGGACCGAACCCCCCGCTGGAGACGCGACGGCCCGCGAGACGCCGGTGTCCACGCCCGGCCGTCCGGGGCGGGGCCGACGGGACGTCACACGGGGCGGGTGCTGGACGACCCCTACCGGGAGCACCGCGGGACGATGACCGGGCCGCTCGACGGGGTCCGGGTGCTCGACCTCGGACAGATCTACCAGGGCGGCTACTGCGGGCTCCTCCTCTCGTACATGGGTGCCGACGTGGTCAAGGTCGAGCCGCCATGGGGCGAGAACGTGCGGACCCGGAGCGAGGACGGTTACCCGCCGCAGTTCCAGTTCCTCAACGCGAGCAAGCGGGGGGTCACGCTCGACCTCAAATCGGCGGCGGGACGGGAGGCGCTCTGCCGGCTCGTCGAGAAGGCCGACGTCCTGCTGGAGAACTTCGCGACGGGGAAGATGGCCGAACTGGGCGTCGGCTACGACCGGCTGAAGGAGGTGAACCCCGAACTCGTCTACGCCCACGGGTCGGGCTACGGCGACTCCGGGCCGTACGCGGAGTACCCCGCGATGGACCTGACCGTCCAGGCGATGAGCGGCGTCATGGAGACGACCGGGTTCCCGGACGGCCCGCCGGTGAAGGCCGGGCCGGCGGTCTGTGACTTCGTGGGCGCGACCCACCTCGCCGTCGGCGTCCTCGGGGCGCTGTTCCGGCGCGAGGCGACCGGCGAGGGTGACTACGTCGAGGTCGGGATGTTCGACTGTATGTACCCGACGCTGGCCTCGCCCGTCTCCGCGTGGGTCTCCGGGAGCGACGCGCCACCGCGGACGGGCAACCAGCACTCGGGGCTCTCCATCGCGCCGTACAACGCCTACGAGGTCGAGGACGGCCACGTGGCGATCATCTGTATCGCCGAGCGCCACTGGGAGTCGCTCGCCCGGGTGATGGACCGTGCGGACCTGATCGGCCGCGAGGGGTGGGATTCGAAGGTCGCGCGCGCCCGGCGGATCGAGGAGGTCGACGCGGTCATCGAGGGGTGGCTCACCGGCCGCACGAAGGCGGAGGTGGTCGGGACGCTCCTCGAGGCGGACGTCCCCTGTGCGCCGGTCCGGACGGTCCCCCAGATGGTCGAGGACCCGCACCTGCGCGAGCGGGGGATGATCCACGACCTGCCGAACCCGGGCGACGGGCGCGACGAGACGCCAGTCCCCGGGATGCCGATACGGTTCGCCGGCGGCGAGGGGTCGGACGTGTCCCGGGCGCCGTTCCTCGGCGAGCACACCGAGGAGGTGCTGCGGGAGGTGGCGGGGTACACGGACGCGGAGATCGACCGGCTCGGACGGGAGGATGGGTCCGGATCGACGTCCGGGTGAGTCGGTCCACCGCACGGGGTCCACGGCCCGCGACCCGCGCCTCCCGCCCGGCGGATCCGACGTCACGCTATCCGGT
>PXRQ01000048.1 GCA_003022005.1 Halobacteriales archaeon QS_5_70_15 | reverse complement strand
GACCGCCGCGGGCGTCAGCGTCGGGGTCGGCCCGGTTCCGCCGCCCCCCCCGACGCCCCCGAGCGCGCCGCACCCGGCCAGCAACGCGAGGAGGAGTACCGCCAGCGCGGGGACCGAGCGCATCACCCCGTCCAGGGACGGCTCGGGTGTAAGCCCTGCGGGTCACGGGTGTACACACGAACCGTCGACACGACCGCCCGGATCACCCCCCGACGTCGGCACAGGCGGGGGGAACTGGCGGTGGAGCCCCCGGGCCGCGCGCCGGTACACAACTCTTAAGGAGCTCGTGTAAACGATAACCGTGTATGGACGAGCACGACGACGCCGACGGTTCCGACGTCCCGGAGCTCACCTTCTCCTCGGACCGGTCCCGCGGGATCCTCACGCCCAGCGATCGGGAGTTCCTCCTCGGCCGCAAGACCGACTACACGGAGCACTCGCGCAAGCAGAAGCGCAACCGCATCCGCCAGCGCGTGCGGAACGCCATCCTCGATTTCACCATCCTGTTCGACTACCTCGAGGAACGGGACCGGGAGCTGGTGTTCAACCCCGACGACGAGCACCGCGAGGAGTACACCCGGGGTATCACGAACGTGCTCGCCTTCCTCCACCTGGGGACGATGGGGTACTACACCCCGTTCAAGCACATGCTCGCGGAGGGGGTCAACCGGGCGGAACAGGAGCTCGCGGGGTCGGACTACCGGATGGTTTCCGTGGAGTTCAACGTCGATCCGGTGGGGAACATCGACGTCGACGCGGTGCTCGAGAAACTCGAAGAGGAGCGGTTCGAGGAGATCACCGACGAGGAGCTCCGGGCGTTCGTCCGGCTGCTCGCCGAGACGGGCGTGGTCTCGACCGACGAGATGCGGCCGGCGATGAAAGAGCACATGGAGACGTTCGTCGAGCGGCTGGAGGCCTCGGACCGGGCCCGCGAGACGGCGGTCCGGGATCTCAGGAACCGCTGACCGCCCTCCAGAGCCGCCGCCGGCCGGCCACACGTCCGGACCGGCGGTCGCGCGTCTCGCGCACATACGGCGAGCATGGTGCTGTCACAACACATTAGGGGGGATAGCGAGATGTACGCCTGTACATGGCAACCGAATCGTCGCCGTCGGTCCTCTCGCGCATCAACGAGGGGGCGTCGGCGTTCATCAGGGCCAACCGGCGATCGATGGTCGGGATGGGGATCCTGCTGTTCCCGGCGCTCCTGTTCGTCGTCCTGTCGATGGTCTTCCCGACGCTGATACTCTTCGACTACAGCTTCAACCCGTTCGTCGACGGATCCATCGTGTCCGGGCTCACCCTCGCACACTACGAGCGGGCGCTGGGGGTGGAGCTGTACCAGAACATCCTCTTCCGCACCGTGCGCATCGCGGTCGTCGTGACGGTGCTGGACTTCCTGCTCGGGTTCCCGCTGGCGTACGCCGCCGTCCGGAAGGGCGGGCTGGTTGGGAAGCTCATCGTCATCTCGACGCTCGCTCCCCTGACGATCGACCTCGTCGTCCGGTCGTTCGGCTGGTTCGTCCTGCTCTCGGGCAACGGGCTCGTCCCCACCCTGCTGACCGACCTCGGGCTGTTCGAGGAGGCCCCGAAGCTCCTGTTCAACGAGACGGGGATCATCATCGGGCTGACCCACGTGATGCTCCCGTTCATGGTGTTCCCGATCGTGAACGTGATGCACACCGTCCCGCGGTCGCTCGAGGACGCCGCCCGGAACCTCGGGGCCAACCGGCTCACGGTGTTCGTGCGGGTGCTGTTCCCGCTGGCGCTCCCCGGCATCAGCGCCGGCGTGCTCATCACGTTCATCGTCGCGATGGCCTCCTACGTCACCCCGGCCATCCTCGGCGGCGGCGTGAAGGTCGTCCCGGTCACCATCACCGACACCGTCACGAGCACGAGCAACTGGCCGTTCGCCTCCGCCCTCTCGATCATCCTCGTCGTCATCGCCCTGTTCGTCATCGTGGGCTACCAGCGCGCGCTCAAGCGCATCTCCGGCGTGGGGGGGGTCTGAGATGGCGACCGAGGACCGGAGTTCGGGCAGCGACCTCCGGCTCGACCGCCTGCTCGAGCGCGCCGCGGACCTCGGCTACGACCTGCTGGTCTACGGCACTATCGTCTTCCTGCTCGCGCCGCTGATCGTCGTCGTCATCATCTCGTTCCAGTCCAACGCCTACGCGGGGTGGCCGCCACAGGGCATCACCCTGAAGTGGTACACCACGCTCCCGGAGAACCTCGCCAACCTCGGGGTGGTCTCCGCGCTCTCCGCGAGCGTCCAGCTCGCGGTCGTCACGGCGGTCATCTCCACGACGCTCGGGGGGCTCGCGGCCTTCGCCATCGTCCGGTACGACTTCAAGTACCAGATGACCCTCGAGACGGTCCTCATCTCGCCGCTCATCTACCCGTGGATCGTCATCGGGCTCTCCCTCTTACTGCTCGTCGGCCGGATCAACGACCTCCTGGGGGTGAACATCCAGCTCTCGTTCTGGACGCTGCTGATCGGTCACGTCGTCTTCACCCTGCCGTACCCGATACGGACCATCGGCGCGAGCCTCCAGAACTACAACCTCTCGCTGGAGGAGGCCGCGCAGAACCTCGGCGCTACCGAACTGGAGTCCTACCTCCGGATCACGCTCCCGATCGTCCAGCCGGGGATCCTCTCGGGGCTGGTGTTCACGTTCGTCCTCTCGTTCAACCAGTACATCATCTCGCTGTTCCTCTCCGGCCCGGACATCAAGACGATGCCGCTCGTGCTGTTCAGCCTGTTCTACAACACCTCGCCGGCGCAGCTCGCGGCCATCGCCTCGCTGCTGATGGGCGGCATCCTCACCATCGTCCTCGTCATGGAGTACGTCGCCGGCATCAGCGAGTTCATGTAGGCACGGCGGCTCGTCCCCCGCTCGCCGCCGGCTCCCCTTCGCCCCGTCCCCGACCGTGCGTCGCGGGCTCCCGCCCGAACTTCGGTCCGCGAAGCCGCGATTCGACCGGCTCCGTCGGGTGACGGGTCGGCGCGGCCCCGACCCCGAACTCGCCGCCCTCGGGGCCGAACCGGACGGATTCGAGGGTCGTCCCGAGTACCTCGGTGTGGTAGTCCCGTCGACCCGGCGGGCCCGTCGGAGCCGGTCGTGGTCCTCGGGGGCGTCGAGTCGTCGAACACGTGGGGGACGTTCGGCGGGCTCCGCTCCTCGCCGCGGACGAGGCGTCCCCGTCCCCGTGCGAGCGGTGCCGGACGCGGCGGCGCCCGTGAGCTTCGCGGACTGAATCCCTGGACCGGCATCTAGGGGTCCGACGCCCCTGCCCTCGGGTGGAGGTCCGAACCATGAGCGTGGTCGGAAAGCTCAAGAGTGCCATCGGTCTCGACGACGCCGCGGCGGACGAGAAGACCCGGTTCCGGTGTCCCGACTGTGGCAACGAGTTCGAGCCGTACAAGGTCCCGAAACGCGCGTTCTGCGACGAGTGCATGAGCGAGGACGTCGAGGTCCTCGGGAGTCACCGGGGGGACCTCCCGGCGGCGGGATGGGGACCCCAGTGCGATCGACCCCGGCAGCGCGGCGTCCGTACGGCAGCCCCGGCAACGGCGGCAGCGGGTGGGGCGGGCGATACCCCCGGCGGACGGTCGGGCGCTCTCGGCGGCGTCCGTCCCGTCCGGGCGACCACCGGCGACCCGGTACGACCGCGTCGCATCAGGCGCTGGCGACCCGGGTGTCACCGCGGTCCCACGTCAGCAGCACCTCGTCGCCCTCGGTGAACCGGTGGGTCGAGTGCTTGTTCTGGGTCTCCGCGACGACCTCCTGGCCGTGGAGGTCGACGTAGTACCGGAGCTTCGACCCGATGAACAGCACCCGGTCGACCGTCCCCTCGACGGCGTTGTCCCGCGGGGGGGCGCTCCCGGGCTCGACGAGGTCGATCTTCTCCGGGCGGACGAACACGACCTGGTTCGCGGGGTCGCCGCCGCGGTCGGTCACCGCGATGTCCGAGCCGTTCAGCCGGAGGTGCAGGCCGTCCTCTCCCCGAGTGAGCTCCCCGTCGAGGAAGTTCGTGTCGCCGATGAAGTCCGCGACGAACTCCGTGGCGGGCTCCTCGTAGATCTCGGTGGGGGTGGCGATCTGCTCGATGCGGCCCTCGTTCATCACCGCGACCCGGTCGGCCATCGTCAGCGCCTCCTCCTGGTTGTGGGTGACGTAGAGGGTCGTGATGCCGAGCTGGCTCTGGAGCTCGACGAGTTCGACTTCTAACTGATCGCGCAGTTTCTTGTCCAGCGCCCCCAGCGGCTCGTCCATCAGCAGGACGGTCGGCTCGATGGCGATGGCCCGCGCGGTGGCGACGCGCTGCTGCTGGCCGCCCGACAGCTCCGTCGGACTCCGGTCGCGGAACCCCCCCAGGTCCACCATCTCGAGCACCTCGTCGATCCGCTCGTCGATCTCGTCGCCGGAGAAGCCCTTCCGCTTGAGCCCGAACGCGATGTTCTCCCCGACGGTCATGTGGGGGAACAGCGCGTAGTCCTGGAACACCATCCCGGTGTCGCGCTTGTGGGTCGGGACGGTCGTGACGTCCCGGCCGGCGAGGGTGATACGCCCCTCCGTGGGGGTCTCGAACCCGGCCAGCATCCGGAGGGTGGTCGTCTTGCCGGACCCCGACGGGCCGAGCAGGGCGAGCAGTTCGCCCTGTCGGACCTCGAAGGAGACGTCGTCGACTGCCGTGATGTCCCCGAACCGCTTGGTGACGTTCCGGTACTCGATCGCCGCCGCCGTGCCGTCGGACATGATCTGTGTGGTCCCTCGTTCGTAATGGATCCGCCGGGCGAGCCCCGCTCAGCCGGAGAACACTTCCTCCCAGCGCTGGCTCCAGTCCGAGCGGTTCTCCCAGATGTACTGGAAGTCGGGGAACGCGAGCTGGTCGAACGTGTCCGGGGTCGCGGCGCCGAACGCCTTGGCCTGCTCGTCGACCGTCGCGTTCTTGTTGGTGACGCCGGCGCCCATCACCGAGGACATCGCTTCCTGGAACTCCACCGAGAGGCACTCGTTGGCGTAGGCCATCGCCGCCTCCATCCTGTCCGTGTTCTTCGGGACGGCGACGGACTCGGCGAACGCGATGCCGGCCGGGTCCGGCCGGAACACCACCTCGACCGGGGCGTCGTTCTTGAACATGTCGAACACCATGTAGTCCCAGAAGACGTCCAGCGTGTCCACGTTGCCGCTGGCGAGCTGCTGTTTCGCGCTCGCGACGCCCTGGTAGGTGTTCGAGACGTTCGGCTTCAGGTTCTCCTCCAAGTACTGGAACCCGGCCTCGACGTCCAGCCCCGAGGAGCTGAAGTCCTTGCCGGTGGCGATGGCCGAGGCCATCAGCAGGAGGTACGGGCCCCCGGACCAGGAGAACGGCACGAGCGACGTCGCGCTCGACTCCGTCATCACCTGCTCGTAGGAGGTGGGGGTGCTGTCCCACATGTTCGTGTTGATCACGGGCGCGACCTCGCCGATCTCCCAGGAGACCCCGGTCGAGCCGTAGTGGACGAACTTGTCGTAGATGTCCGAGAGGTTGGTGACGACGTCCGTGTGGTCGCTCAGCGGCTCCAGCCAGTCCTCCCGGTTGGCCTTCTCCACGCCGATGACGTCCGGGATGAGGACGTCCGGCGGGTTGTCCGGGTTGGCCTGGAGCTGCGTGAGCTGCTGGGTCGTGACCGCTGTCTCCGTGCTGATGTTCAGGTTGTACTTCTCCTCGACGCGCGGGATGAGTTCCTGCTTGTGGACGGTGCTGATGGAGCCGACGTTCAGCATCACGTTCAGCGTCTCGCCGCCGAAGTCGAGGCCGCTCTCGGTCGCGGTGGGAGTGGAGCCGCCGCCGTCGCCGCCCCCATCGCCGCTCTCGGTCGCGGTGGGAGTGGAGCCGCCGCCGTCGCCGCCGCCTCCACCGCCGCCGAGACAGCCCGCGAGCCCCGTCAGGCCGAGCGTCCCCGTCAACCCCGCGGTCTTCAGGAACGTCCGCCTGCTGCCTTCCCGTCCCGGTTTCTCCTTGTCTGTCATTGTCGTACGGTCCGTCGTTGCCGGAGCAGATACATATAGTTTGGCGAAACGTGGCGCCACTCCAAATTAATTTTAAATTCTTGATCAAGAAAATAAATGACTACTGGTTAGCGGACGAGGGATATCCACGGAAACTGTGTACGCTTTCGGTTCGGTGCGTCCGCCGACCGGGATGTCACGCCCCGGGCGCGGGACTCACCACTCGGGGTTCCGGACCTCGTGGACCTTCGGCCGCACCGAGCCGACGGCCTCGATGCGCTCCTCGGCCATCCCGTTCGCCACCGCGTACGTCGGTCGGTCCTCCGACTTCGAGCGGCGACCCACCTCGAGCATCCGGTCGTAGATGCCGTCGATCATCGCCCGTGCCCGGTCGTGGTTGTACCCGCCCTTGCGCAGCAGGTCCGTGTCGTCGATCGTCCGCCCGGAGTTGGCGAGATAGTCGGGCGCGTAGAGGATCCCCTCCTCGTGGAGGCGGGCGCCGTGGCGCTCCTCGTCGTCGAGCTGGTTGTTCGCCGCGCCACAGACGATGTCACACTCCAGTTGCGGGACGGTCTCGTCGTTGATGACGAACCCGAGCGCCGAGGGGGCGAACACGTCACAGTCCACGCCGTAGACGTCCTCCGGATCGACGACGTTGACGCCGTACTCGTCGACCAGCGCGTCGACCGCGGCCGTGTTCGGGTCCGCGATGGTGACCTGTGCGCCCTCAGCGGAGAGGTAGTGGACCATGCTCGCGCCCATCTCGCCGACCCCCTGGATGGCGACGTGGAGGTCGCCCAGGTCGCGGTCGTCGTATGTCAGGTCACAGCAGGCCTCCATCGCGCGGACCACTCCGAGGCCCCCTCCGTGGTAGTCCTCGCTCGGGTGGTCGAACTGCTCGGGGAGCCCGATGACGTGGTCCGTCTCCATGTTGATCCACCGGAGTTCGCGCTCGCCGGTGCCGACGTCCCCGCCGGTGACGAACCGGCCGCCGAAGCTGCCGACCATCCGGCCGTACGAGCGGTAGAGCTCCTCTGTGTTGTGGTCCTCGTCCTCGACCCAGATGACGGCCTTCGCCCCGCCCATGTTGATGCCGGAGATGGCGTACTTGTACGTCATCGCCCGCGAGAGCCGCAGGACGTCGACTACGGCCTCCTCCTCGGACTCGAACGGGTACCGGCGGGTGCCGCCGGCGGCCGGTCCGAGCGTCGTGTCGTGGATGCCGATGAACCCTCTGAGCCCGGTCTCCTCGTCCCGGAACGCCTTCAGCTCCTTGTGGCCGTGCTCCGCCATCCGCCCGGTCAGGTCGGTCATACCCCGGACTCTCGGATGGGGAACATAGTTCTGGTGTCCGGAGCAGCCCGTTCGTCGTCCCGGGGTTCCGGGATCCGGCTCCGCCGACGGTTCGTAGAATCGGTGGAGGGGTCCCAGATCCGACCTACCGAACGTCTGATTGCTGTTAGCGGGGCCACGCCGAACACGGGGCGCACGTACGGCACCAGGTACTCCCCCTCGGACTGACCCGAATCGACCGGTACAGAACCGCTAATCAGCGATCGCCCCGACCGGACAGTTTCCGCTCCGCTCGTTCTACGTCCTGTTCGGTATTGATATTCACTCTCCATCCTTCGAACGGGACGGTTTCGACTTCGTACCCGGCGTGAATGAGCAAATCAATGGCGTCCGGCAGTTCGTACTCGCCTCGAGAGGATGGCGTGACGATCCGACACGCATGGAGGACCTCGGGTGGGAGCACGTAGAAGGCGGTTGGTACACATCCCGACGGTGGTGTCTCGGGTTTCTCTACCAGCCCGATCACGGTCCCGTTGTCGTCGAGGTCGCATACAGCGCCCCGTCCGGCAGTCTCCGAGGACACTGTTTCGACCGGGAAGGTGATCTCCGCACCTGTTGATGCGTGGCGATGGATCGCGGATTCCAAGTTCCCGGAGTATACGTTGTCCCCATTCAGGACGACGAAATCGGACTCGATACGTTCGTGGGCGGCGAGAACCGCGTGTGCGAGACCATCTCGCTTGGCTTGGCGAGCGTACGATATATCCAGCCCCCGGTAGCTACCTCCGTACTCCTCCTCGATCTGATCGCCTTTGTACCCGATGACGATGACGACCTTGTCGATACCGAGATCAAGAAGTGTTTCGAGCGCGCGTGTCAGAATCGGCTTTCCCGCAACTTCGACGAGTGGCTTGGGTATCTCCTCGGTCTTTGGCCTGAGGCGAGTACCCTCCCCCGCGGCCAGGATGACGCCCTTCATGTTTGTTTCAGGAGATCGCTGTGGTTGGGACTGTTGTTTCGTCGATCGCTCGCGTATGTAGCGTCGGGACCGTTTTCGGTGCCATCTCGAGGAACACTCGGAGCACTGCACCTCTATGGTAGCGAGGATAAAAGGGTGATCCGTGTCCGGAGAACACTCGATCTGGCTACTCCCTGCCCGGGAGACGTCCGAATACCGTACGCTCGACACCGTAATAACCGAATACGCCGAGTCGTGTTCCGATGCCCCCGATGTCCGACCTCACGTCACCGTTCTCGGTGGCGTGAGCGAGGGGCGGGAGTTCGTCGAGAGACGGACCCGGAAACCCATTCGGGGCGTTGAACCGTTCGAACTGGAGTCCGCTCGGGTCTCGTGCTCGACGACGAACCACCAGCGTGTCTTCCGTCTCGTGGATCCATCTGTCGAGGTATTGGAACTGCACCAGCGGGCGCTGGAGAGGTTCGGGGTGACTGGAGGCATGTACGTCCCACATCTGAGCCCCGTCTATAGTGGTATGGGGCATCAGGACCGGGTCGAACTGACTCGTATGACAGATATGGAGTCGTTGCCGGGTAGTGTTCGAACGGATACGGTCGAGGCTGTCAGTACTGGAGGGACGTATCAGAGTGGAAGACGGTCGCGACGTTTGGTCTCGAGTGAATCGGTCGAAAACCGCCGTGCTACGCACGGGTGACGATTCAAAAGTGGCGCCGAAAAAACCGACGGCAGACGGAAATACCGACGGATACCGCGTCACTGTCTCTCTGCCGATGGTGGCGGCTACTGCGGTATCACGTACGGACGCTTCGTCTCCCAGTGGTTAGGATCCGACGGGCAGGGCCGACAGGTAACGGGAAATCCAGCAGCGCTACCTCCCACGAACGAGCGAAGCGAGCGGGTACAGCAAAGGGGCGGGTGGCCGGTCCACCTATAGGGGATCCACGTCGGTTCGGTCCGAATCGAATGCGCCCGCGGTACTGAACTCGTTCTCTATACCTTCCACGTCGACCTCGAGACGTCTGCGGTCTATCACCTCCAGACGTGCAGGGACCCCCCGACCGGTATCAGTCCGCGGCCACCTTCCGCGCCCCGACAAACTGGGTCACGACCGCCGCACCGATCATCGCCGTCGTGTCCTCCGTCTCCAGCGGCGGGGCGACCTCCATCAGGTCCGCGCCCCGGACCGCCTCGTGCCCCCCGATCCGGTACACGGCCTCCAGCAGTTCGTGGGTGAGGAGCCCCCCCGGACTGGGTGCCGTCGTCCCGGGCGAGATCCCGGCGTCAAGCACGTCGATGTCGACCGAGAGGAACACCGCGTCGGTCCCGTCGGTCGCCCGGTTGAGGGCGCGTTCGGCCGTCTCGGCGACGCCCTCCGCGCGGATGTCTCGCGTCGTGATGATCTCGGTGCCGTTCTTGCGGAGCCAGTCGACGTAGTACTTCGAGTTGTGCCAGCCCGAGAGGCCGTACTCGACGAAGTTCTCGTGGTCGAGCTTCCCGGAGTCGTCCTCGAGCAGCCGCCTGAACGCGGACGTCGTGGTGGGCGTCGACGTTGATCACGCCCACGTTCCCGTCGGTCGCGTTCATCAGCCCCTTCGCCGTCGGGTAGGTCAGCGAGTGGTCCCCGCCGACGGTCACCGGGACGACCCCCCGCTCGGTCAGCGCGGTGCAGACCCGCTCGACGCGGTCGTGAGTCTCGAGGACGTCCGTGTGCTCGACGCGGACGTCCCCGAAGTCCACGACGTCGATCCCCTCGCTGATGTCGACGTCGAGCGCGGGGTTGTAGCAGGTACCGTGTGTGATCGCGTCCCTGACCCCCTCGGGGCCATACCGTGAACCGCGTGCGCCCGCGACGCACGCGGTATCGAACGGCGCGCCGAGGATGCCGACGTCCGCGGTCCCGGTCTCCCGGAAGTCGGCGATGATCTCGCCGACGTTGACGTCGTACTCGTCCTCGGTACCGACGCTGTACCCCGGGTACGGCGAGAGCAGATCCCGGACGTCCCCGGGCAGGTCGAACCCCGCCGCTTCGGTGTTTTCCGGCATGCGTTCAGTAGCCGACGGCGGCGGTATAGGGGTTGGGGTCCGGAGACGGCGGTAGCGTTATACCGGACCCCCATCTGCCACGGCACATGTCCGGTCGACTCGACGGGAGGACGGCGATCGTGACGGGATCGAGCAGCGGTATCGGCGGGGGGATCGCGACGCGATTCGCCGAGGAGGGGGCGAACGTCGTCACCAATTCGCGGTCGCTGGAGCGCGCGGAGGCCACGGCCGAGGCCATCCGCGAGGAGGGGGGTACCGCGGTCGCCGCTGAGGCCGACGTGAGCGAGAAGGCGGAGGTCGAGTCGCTGGTCGACGCTGCGGTCGAGGAGTTCGGTTCGCTCGATATCATGGTCAACAACGCCGGCATCAGCCACATCGCGCCCGCGCTGGAGATGCCGGAGGACGAGTGGCGACGGGTCATCGACGTGAACCTGACGGGGCCCTTTTTCGGCTCGCAGGTCGCCGGCCAGCGGATGGCCGAGGGGGGCGGGGGCGGCCAGATAATCAACGTCTCGAGCATCTTCGGCTCCATCGGCGTCCAGGGCCGGGCGCCGTACAACGCCTCGAAGGGGGGGCTGAACAACCTCACCCGGTGTCTCGCGGTCGAACTCGCCGAGTACGACGTCGGGGTGAACGCGCTCGCGCCGGGGTTCATCAAGACGGCGCTGGACGAGCAGACCCGCGAGGAGAAGGAGGAGGAGACCGACCGTTCGGACCGACCGTGGCCGCGCTACGGCTACGAGGACGGGGACATCCACGACCGGGTCCCGCTCGACCGGTTCGGGTCGGTCGAGGAGATGGCCAACTGTGCCACCTTCCTCGCCGAGGGGGACCACTACATGACCGGCGAGGTGATGCACGCCGACGGCGGCTGGCTGGCGTTCGGCTGGGGAAGCAAGGGCCGGTAGCCGGCCCGCCCGTCCCCGCGTTCCGACCCTGCCGCACCGAACCCGACCGACGACGTCCGACCGGTCGACCGTCCACCGACGGGCGCTCGGGGGGAGGTTGGCCCCACCCCCAGACTATTTACTGACAACGTTCATCATGATCACTCATGGCACACCGGGACACCGAGCGGCGGGACGTGCTGCGGGGGCTCGGCGTCGGCGGCGTCGCCGGGCTTGCGGGCTGTGCGGGGAGCGGGGGCGACTCGACGCCGGAGCCTAGCGGTCGAGCATACGTGTCGAGCGCACGGGGTCTCGGGCAGTCCCACCGTAACGGTGAACGGTCGCGGCCCGCTACGACATCCGTACGTCGTGACCGATCGGTGTGCCCGCTGTGATGCCCCGGCCCCGGACCGGAAGATGTACCCGCCGCTGGAGTGGGTCGAATACCTCCAGCGGGAGCGGGGGCTGGGCTCCGTCGAGGGGAGCCTCGCGCTCCCGCTCGGTGGCGACTGCAAGGACCGCCTCGCGCTCCTCCGCAGGGCGTTTCGGGAGATCAACGGCCTCGACGAGGAGGCACGGGCCGATACCCGCGACCGGATAGGGGCCGCGCTCGACGACCTCGACCCGGACGCGCTCCTCGAGACCGGCCCGTCACCGGACGACGCACAGTCCGTCCTGTAGCGAGGGCGTGCGGTGTCGAGAAGAGGGGAGGCACGCGATGCCGCCGGTTCCCCGCGCGCGACGGAGAAGTTTATGAACGCGAGCGGGCTAGTGGGGGTATGGAGTGGAAGACGGACTGGGGACTGCGCGGGCGCATGTTCCTGACGATGTTCCTGCTGTTCGTCCTGTACATCGTCTTCATCGCGGTCCTCTCGCAGTACGCGGGGCTGTTCGTCATGGTCCTCGTGATGGGGCTGTTCATGCTCGGACAGTTCTTCTTCAGCGACAAGCTGGCGCTGTGGTCGATGGGCGCGAAGGAGGTGAGCGAGGAGGAGTACCCGGAGCTGCACGACATGGTCTCGCGGCTGGCCCAGCAGGCCGACCTCCCCAAGCCGAAGGTCGCCGTCGCGGACTCGCGGGTACCGAACGCCTTCGCCACCGGGAAGTCCCCGTCGAGTTCGGCGGTGGCCGTGACGACCGGCATCATGCGGACCCTCGACGAGGACGAACTCGAGGGGGTGCTCGCCCACGAGCTCGCACACATCAAGAACCGCGACGTGATGGTGATGACCATCGCGTCGTTCCTCTCGACCATCGCGTTCGTCGTGGTCCGGTGGGGCTGGCTGTTCGGCGGCGGCCGCGAACGCGGCGGCGGAGCCCCCGTCATCGTCGCCATCCTCGCGTCGCTCGCCGTGTGGATCGTCTCGTTCCTCCTGATCCGGGCGCTCTCGCGCTACCGCGAGTACTCCGCGGACCGGGGCGGGGCGGTCATCACCGGCAAGCCCTCGGCGCTGGCCTCCGCCCTGCTGAAGATCTCCGGGCGGATGGAGAACGTGCCCAAGGAGGACCTCCGGGACCAGGCGGAGATGAACGCGTTCTTCATCATCCCCATCAAGTCGGGTATCGTCGGCCGGCTGTTCAGCACCCACCCCTCGACGGAGAAGCGCGTCGAGCGCCTGCGCGAACTCGAGCGGGAACTGGAGACCTGACTGCTCCCCCGACGTACCAGCCCTCTTTTTCGATCCCCGCCTCGGGGCCGTCCTCGTCGCTCAGAGCAGAACCGCGTCGGTCCCGGGATCGGAGCCGTGGTTCCAGTCGGCGTCCGTGGGGAGTTCCCGCTGTCGCCCGCCGGCCGATCAGCCCCGCTCGTCGTCCGGCTCCCTGAGTTCGAACTCGCGTCGCTCGTAGGTATCGGCAGAATCGTCTCCTTTCTCGTTCGAGAGGACGTACCCGTACGCGTTCCAGTGGTCGTCGGGGTAGACGTGAAGGGACCGGCTCCGGACGGGGCTGTAGACGGCGTGGATCTCGTTCTCCCGGGGGTCGACGACCGCCGATTCCCCGGGCCGCGTGATCGACGAGTTCAGCACGTCGAACGTGTACTCGTTGTCGCCGACCTCGGTCCGCTCCATGTCGGCGAGCATGAGGTGACCCTCCACGAGGACCTCGAAACACGGGCGCCCCCGGTGTTCGTGGGGCATCAGCGTGTACTCCGGCGGCCACTCCATGAACCGGATGACGTGTTCGCCGGGGTCGCCGATCACCTTCTCCCGGGTGTACTCGTCGGGGGCAGCCGGATCGGTCGTCACGTTCTCGAAGAAACCGTCCCGCTGGACGGCCTTCTCGAGGAGTGCCGGCCCCTCCTCGACGAACGCGTCGTCGCCCCGATCGAGCAGCTCGCCGAGTTCGTCGTACACCTCCCGAACCAGCGGATTGGGATCGGATTCCGGCGGCGTGGTTCGACTCATCTACCGGCAGAAAGACGCGGTAATACTAATAAATACTGCGAAGCTTGCCGTCGTCGGGGTCGTAAGTGTCTTCGGTGTCTTCGGGGAGAGGGGGGTACGTCCGGGAACCTGCAGTCGCATTCGAACGTTACTACGATCGGTTCGGTGACGAGATACGGGTCGGCGTTCGACGTGCGGGGGCCGAGGGCCGTCGGGGTTCGTTCCCGTATCTCCGCAGGTCGGCTCGTGGACGGCCGGTGGTCGGACCGTCGCCGGATCGGCACCGCGTCCCTTTACCCACCGGGACCCTTCCAGCCGGCATGGGCATCTTCGACACCCTCCGGGAGGTGCTCGGGGTTCGGGCCGAGACGGACGCGGCCCGCAGCGCCGACCCGGACGACCTGTTCGGCATGACGACGGCGTACGTGACGATGGAGGCCGATCTGGCCTACGTCCCGACCGGGGACGCCGCGCTCTGCTTCTCGGGGGTCGACTCCTCGCAGTTCGGCGACGCCGTGCGGGAGGTCGAGGCAATCCTCGAGGCCGGCGAGGCGGAGACCGGCACGGAGTTCGAGGTTCGCGGGGACACGAAGGGGTACGAGTGGGTCGTCCTCCACGACGACGAGTTCGAGGACCTCGTCACGAGCGTCCACTTCGCCGCGGACACGCTGGTCGAACACGACTTCGGCTCGCGGCTGCTCGCGGCGCTGTTTAGCTTCGAACGCGAAACCCGCGGGTCCGGGTCGGGAGGCGGCGGAGCCGCCGAACGCGAACGGGACGGCACGAGGGCCTACTGGATCTACTCCTTCCGGCGCGGGTCGTTCTACCCGTTCGTCCCGAAGGGCGGCGAGCGGGAACGGGACTCCGGCCAGGAGTTCAAGCTCCAGGCCGTGCTCGACGGCGAACTCGCGGTCGAGGAGGACGAGTCGTACTGGTACCCGCTGTGGCCGGAGGGGAGCGGCCACCCGTGGGGGTGACGGGAACGGGCGACCCGACGTCCGGACCCGAGTCCGAGCCGTCCCCCGGCGACCACTACCGGGCGAACGGCGAGGGGTCCCTACCCTCGGGGTACTACCGCGTGGTCGGCCGGAACGGGGAGTGCGTGACGCTGCTCCACGTCGGGGACAAGGAGGGCCGCCGCCGACACACCGGCCGGGTCGAGTCGGTCGACCGGTCCGACCTCGCGGTCGTGCTCCTCGGAGGCGCGGCCCTCGGACCCGCGTTCGTGGCGGCACCGCCGCTCGTCTTCGAGGCGGCGGACCTGCTCGGCGCGCTCCTCCTCGGGGCCGCCGCCGCGGGCATTCCGCGTTAACCTTCGCCCGTCGGCTCGAACCGACCGTCCCCCCTCCGCCGGTTTCACTTTCACTCGCCTGTTGACGAGGGTTTATGTGCGGTCCGGAAGAACGCCCGTCCATGGCAACGACTGCTGCCGACCTCGAGGAGCTGCCGGGCGTGGGGCCCGCGACGGCCGAGAAGCTCATGGACAACGGCTACGACTCGTTCCAGAGTATCGCCGTCGCCAGCCCCGCGGAGCTGTCGAACAAGGCCGACGTCGGCGAGTCCTCGGCGGGGGACATCATCAACGCGGCCCGCGAGGCCGCCGACGTCGGCGGGTTCGAGACGGGCGCGGACGTCCTCGCCCGGCGCGAGCGCATCGGGAAGCTCAGGACGCTCGTCCCGGAGGTCGACGAGCTCCTCGGCGGCGGCGTCGAAACCCAGTCCATCACCGAGGTGTACGGCGAGTTCGGGGCCGGCAAGTCCCAGGTCACCCACCAGCTCGCGGTGAACGTCCAGCTCCCCGCCGAGCACGGCGGGCTCGAGGGCCGTGCGGTGTTCATCGATTCCGAGGACACGTTCCGGCCCGAGCGCATCGACGAGATGGTCCGTGGGCTCGACGACGAGATACTGGCGGCGACGATGGAACTCAAGGGGATGGAGGACGCCGACCCCTCGAACGAGGACGACATGGAGGAGCTCGTCTCCAGGTTCCTCGATCTGATCCACGTCGCGAAGGCGTTCAACTCCAACCACCAGATTCTGCTCGCGGAGAAGGCCAAGGAGATCGCCGCCGAGTGCGAGGACGACGAGTTCCCCGTCCGGCTGCTGTGTGTCGACTCGCTCACCGCCCACTTCCGCGCGGAGTACGTCGGTCGGGGGGAGCTGGCGAGCCGGCAGCAGAAGCTCAACAAGCACCTCCACGACATCGACCGCGTCGGCAACCTCTACAACGCCGCGGTCATCGTCACGAACCAGGTCCAGTCGAACCCCGACGCGTTCTTCGGCGACCCCACGAAACCCATCGGCGGGAACATCCTCGGGCACAAGTCCACGTTCCGGATCTACCTGAAGAAGTCCAAGAACGACAAGCGGATCTTCCGGCTCGTCGACGCGCCGAACCTCCCGGACGGCGAGGCGATCACGCGGGTCCAGGAGGTCGGCCTGAAACCCGAGTAGGCGGACGGTCACCTCCCATCGTCGACGCCCGCGGTTCGGCCGCTCAGGCCCAGAGCACTGTGGTCCCGTCCGAGAGATCGACGTCTCCCGGCGTCTCCGGGGGGTCCTGACCGGCGTCCTTCCGCCTGACGCGCCGGGATGTCAGGCGGTACCACGCGGCGAACTCGTGGTCGTACGAGGGGGCCTGCGTCGGCGTGACCGTTCCCTCGGCCGCCGGTCTCCGGTTGTCCTCCGTCGCGATCGTGGCGTTGACCCCGACGAGGTAGCCGTCGCCGTCCTCGATCACGAAACCGTCGGGGACGCCCGCATCCATGATCACCGTGCCCGTCCCGCCGATGAAACCCTCGGCGAGGAACCGGTTGTGCTGGTACGCCCGCTCGAACGCGGCGGCGAACTCGCGGACGGTCTCGGCGGTCAGCGACCCGGGGACGTCGGGGTAGGCCAGCGGTTCGAGGTCCTCGGCGGTGGGCGTGGGTCGCGGCATCTCGTCGGCCTCGCACTCGGTCGTCGGTGATCCGGTCGGGGACGGTGATCCGGTCGGCGACGGTGTCCATCCGGTTCGGTCCCTCCCGGAACAGCCGGCCAGGGCGACCGAGAGCGAGGCCGCACAGCCCCGGAGGAAGGTTCGATGCGAGCGGAATACACCGTCAGGCTACCGGTTCGGCCGGCAAGTGTCTTCTCCCGGGGGCCACCGGCGTCGGACGCGTGGACGGTCCGGAGCGCACGGTACCCCGGGAGACGGTAGTCGAACCGACCGAGGCGACGCGCCGACGGACGTCCGGAGCCTGCCGGGATCGCGCCGCTCACGGGAGCTCGGCGGCACCCTCTTCCGGTTCCACTTCGAACGCGTTGAGCACGCAGGCGATCAGACTGTAGTAGCCCATCGTCGCGGTCAGTTCGACGACGCCCTCCACGCCGAACTCGGCCCTCGCGTCCTCGAACAGGTCGTCGGGGATCGCGCGGTCGCCGAAGAGGTGTCGTCCGTAGCGGACGACGACCGCCTCCGTCGCGGTGAGGTCGTCGGGTGACCCCCGCTCGGCGACGGCTTCGATGACCCCGTCTCGAACGCCCGCGTCCCGGGCGATGGGCTCGTGTGCCGCCCACTCGTAGGCGCAGTCGAACTCCCGGGCGGTCGTGAGTATGGCCAGTTCGCGCACGGCGTCCGGGAGCCCGCTCTCGTAGCGCACGTACGCGCCCAGGTGCCCGATCCGACCCGCGACCTCCGGGCTGTTCAGGAGGACGGCGAACGGGCCGCGTACCCCGCCACGGCTCTCCGCGATCCGGTCGTACTGTTCGCGTCCGGACTCCGGGAGGTCCTCCCGGTCCGTGAGGTACGGGACCCGCGTGGTGTTCCCTTCCATCGTCGTGGAGGTCCACGCAGGGGCGCTTAGGTGTTCGCCATCGTCCAGTCGCCCGACGGTTCGGATCCCCGCCACCGTCCGCGGTGGAACGTCGTCTATCGAAGCGTTCGTGCTACAGGTCCGCGCGCTCGAACGCCCAGTAGCCCAGCGCAACCGGCACCACGATCCAGAGCAGCAGGTAGACCACCAGCGCGGGGTCGGTGAGGTAGACCGGGAGCCCGCTGCCCTGTTCTAACGTCTGTGCGAAGAACTGCCCCTGGAGGCCGCTGAAGACGCTCGTCCGGGCCTGGAGCTCCGACCCCGGGCCGACGCTCGCGACCAACGACTCGTACGCCCGGACCGGGTTGACGTGCCGGAGGACGAGGAAGACCTGGATGAGCGCCTCGTTGCCGAGGTCGGTGTTCTCGGAGATCCGCTGGAAGATCGCGTTCGAGAACTGGCCCCACAGCAGCGTGAACAGGACGTACAGGCCGACGATGCCGACGACGGCGCGGCGGCCGGTCGACGCGGCGGCGCTCGCGCCCAGCGAGACCGCGACGAAGACGACGCCGACGAGCGCCGTCGCCAGCGCGAACGCGAGGAACCCGACCGGCTTCAGCGTCACGCCGAGGATCGGGAACACCAGCGCGGCGACCAGGAACCCCAGCAGCACGGGCACGGCCACGACGGCGCTCCGGCCGAGGAGCTTGCCGAGCACCACGGAGAGCCGGGAGTGTGGGAGCGCGAGCAGGAGCTTCATCGTCCCGGACTCGCGCTCGCCGACCAGCGCCGCGTAGCTGACGACGATGCCCGTCAGCGGGATCAGGAGGCGCGTCACCTGGGTCAGCGTGTCGAGGAACGCGTTCGAGTCGAGGCTCTCGCGGACCTGCTGTGCCTGCTGTGCCTGCGAGGCGTTCGAGGCGTTCGCCGCGCTGTCGAGCGCCTGCTGGACCTGGTCGGCGAAGAAGAACGCCGCGGCGGCGAAGAAGACGACGAACACCGCGCCGAGGATCAGCAGCGCCCGGGACTTGATGGCGTCCCGGAAGTCCTTCTCGGCGACGACCCCGACCGAGTGGATCAGGGGGTCGAGCCCGGGGCCGGGAGTCGAGTCGCGGCTCACGCCGACCCCTCCGTATACGCGGCGAAGAGGTCCTCGAGCGAGGCCTCGCGGGTGGTGAAGTCCTCCACCTCCGCGCCCGCGGACCCGAGCGCCTCGAGGACGGCCATCTTCACGTCGCCCTCGCAGGCGACGACGAGCCGGGAGTCGCCCTCGACGCGGACCTCCGAGACGCCCTCGACGTCGCGTGCGGCCTCGACGGCCCCGTCGGGGAGCGTCCCGACGTCGATCTCGAGGGTGGTCTCGGCGCCGCTGCGCTCGCGGAGCCCCTCGACGGAGTCGACGGCGACGAGTTCGCCGTCGCGGAGGATCCCCACGCGGTCACAGACCGCCTCGACCTGCCCGAGGATGTGCGAGGAGAAGAACACGGTCGCGCCGCGGTCCCGCTCGGCGCGGACGATCTCGCGCATCTCGCGGGCGCCGTTCGGGTCCAGTCCCGTGGACGGCTCGTCCAGGATCAGGAGCTCCGGGTCACCGACGAGCGCCATCGCGAGCGCGAGCCGCTGGCGCATCCCCGTCGAGAAGCCGCCGGCGCGGCGGCCCGCGGCGTCCGAGAGCCCGACGCGGTCGAGGAGCTCGTCGGGGTCCCCGGTCGCGTCCTTCGAGTCGATCGCGAACCGCAGGTGTTCGCGGGCGGTCAGGCGGTCGTAGACGTCGAACCCCTCCGGGAGCACGCCCGTCCGCTGCCGGACGGCGACCGACTCCGCGCGTGACTCGCGGCCGAGCACCTCGACGCGGCCGGCGTCCGGACGGACGAAGTCCAGCAGGACGTTTATCGTGGTTGACTTGCCGGCCCCGTTCGGTCCGAGGAACCCGAACACCTCGCCCTCCTCTACCTCGAGGTCGAGGCCGCGCAACGCGGCGACGTCGCCGAACCGCTTCTCGACCCCTGCCAGTTCGATGGCGGCCATATGACTCCGGGTTCCCGACGCTCTCGTATAGGCCTTCAGTTCTCCTCCGCGATTCGAGCCCCGATCCGTCCGTGGCCGGCCCCGGTTCAGTCGGAACCCGCAGTCGAGGGAGGCGGCGAACGCCGAGTGTTTCGTACCGCCGGCCCGCCGGGCGAGGAACGCCGCGATAATCAGCGCGACGGGACAATCAGCGCGACGGGACAATCAGCGCGACGGGACAATCAGCGCGAACAGCCTCGTCCGGACGGGCGCGAACTGTGCGAGGAGTCCCCGCCCGAGGAGTTCGGGACCGTCCGGAGCCGCGGGTTCCGGGGACGGAGTTTCGGTGTCCGTTACACCGTGGGGGCGCTCGACCGGGAGGACCCGCTCCGGACGGGCGGCCCGCGGATCCCACGCCCCGCTCGGCTCAGATCTCCTCGTCGGGGCGGTGGTTCCCGCGCACCCGCTCGGCTTCCCGTCGGTAGCGCTCGCGGTCGGCCTCGGGCACCGGCTCGAGGTCCGGGACCGGAACCTCCCGGGCGGCGGTCGTCGGGTCGCGCTGTAGCATTCGCGCGGAGAGCTCCCGACGGAGGGCCCGCTCGCCGTCCGGGGTCGCGTACACCACGGAGACCAGGCCGCGGTCGTCGTAGTCGCGCTCGACCAGCCACGCCCGGACCCGCTCCCCCTCGTCGTCGGTCATGCCCGGGCGTGGGTGGCGGGGGTGCTTCTGCGTGACGGTCCCGGACCGGTTCGGCGACCCCGCGGTGAGGGTGTCCGAGGCCGGCCTGCGGGGCCGGTGGGGAACCTCGATGGCGGGCCGATCCCCGACGCCGACGACCGCTTCGGGGTATCGGTAGCCGGACCGCCGGTCGGCGCGTGCCCGTCGCCGGTCCGACGGCGGACCCGTGTCGCGTCGCTTATCACCGTCCCGCCGGACACGGCGGTATGACGGTCCGGGAAGGGTTCGACGCCTGGGCGGCCGACGGCCGCGACCGGGGGATGGCGGAACGCCACTGGCACACCGCGAAACCGATCCTCGCGCGGATGCCGGTCGAGGCGGGCGAGACGGTCCTCGACCTCGGTTCGGGGTCGGGGTACGCCGCCCGCGCCCTGCGGGAGACGAAGGAGGCCGGCCGCGCCTACGGGCTCGACGGCTCGGCCGAGATGGTCCGGAACGCCCGGTCGTACACGGACGACCGGAACGTGGCGTTCCTCCGGGGGGACTTCGGTCACCTGCCGTTCGCGGCGGACTCGGTCGACCACGCGTTCTCGATGGAGGCGTTCTACTACGCGGCGGACCCCCACCGGACGCTCGAGGAGCTCCACCGGGTGCTCCGCCCGGGCGGGACGTTCTTCTGTGCGGTGAACTACTACGAGGAGAACGTCCACAGCGACGGCTGGGGCGAGACCATCGACGCCGAGATGACCCGGTGGTCCCGCGGGGCGTACCGCCGGGCGTTCCGGGCGGCGGGTTTCCACGTCGCCGAGCAGGACAACGTCCCCGACCGGGAGACGGAGATCCCGCCGGCGAGCGAGTTCCCGACCGACTCGTGGGCGACCCGCGAGGCGATGGTCGAGCGCTACCGGACCTACGGGACGCTCCTGACCGTCGGCGTCGTTCGCTGACTCGGGGACCCCCTCGCGGACCGCCGGTGCCGTAGTGCTTATTTTACGTGCTACCAAATGGCAAGCTATGCGGTGCCAGGACTGCGGCCAGGTGAGCGACTGGGCCGGCGACGGCGGCGAGTGGACGCGGGTGTCCGACACCGCGGCATCCGTACGACCGCTCCTCGAGTGCGAGGAGTGCGGGCACACCCAGCGGGCCCGCTAGAACCGCTCGCCGGCCTCGATTCGGACGTCGAGGTGGTTCTCCGCGGGCGGCAGCGGACACGCGAACGCGTCGTTGTAGGCACGGAACGGGAAGTACGCGAGGTTGAAATCGAGGGTCACCGTCCGGGCGTCCTCGAGGTCGCCGTCGACCTCGAACTCCATGTACTGCCCGGCGCCGTACGTCCCCTCGGGCGCGGTAGCGTCGCGGAACGGGACGAACAGCGAGCCCCCTCCCTCGGGCTGTCGATAGGCGTAGAGCTCCCGCGGGCCGTCGAGGTCGAATTCGAGGCGGGCGACCCGCTCGTACTCGACGGGCTCACCCGCGGTCATCTCCATCTCGAACGTCTCCCCGGGGTCGGGGGGCTCGACGGTCGCCTCGAGACGGTAGTCCGGGTCCGGGTCGTAGTAGCCGAGGCCGTCGAAGTCGGACCGGTCGTCGCCCGGGAGCGGCGACTGGCGGTGCTCGGCGAAGAAGCGGTCCTTCTCCTCGCGGTGGGCGGGGAGCTCCTCGCGCCACCCTCCGTGGTCGTGACTGTGGCCCACGGGGGCCGTAGGGGTTCGCCGAAGAGGACCGTTGGGAGGGCGCCCGACCGGCGCTCAGAACGAGACCTGCTCGGGCCCGGACTCGCCGATGCAGGGGGCGTCGCGGTCGGAGTAACCGACGCGGCCGACGGCGCCGCTCGAGACCGCCTGCCAGGCCGCCAGCCGGGCGCTCTCGCTGTCCTCGTAGGTGTCCTCGCCGAGGCGGCTCAGCGCCTCCGCGAACGTCTCGGAGCCGTCCTGGAACTCGAGCACGGTTTCGCCGTAGGCCTCGATGAGCTCCTCGTTGGTCGCGGGGTAGCTGTGGGCGTCCAGCTTCGCCTCCAGGTCTGCCATGAATCGCATCGTAAACCGTGAGAGTCCGAGATCCTTAATGAACTTTCTGGTCGGATTCTCCCCCATGACCTAGAGTCTTTCAGGGTCATTAATGACCGCGGTAGCGGTACGCGTGACCGCCCTCCGGAGCCGCGCTCGGGTCGATCCCCGCCTCTCGCCGGTCCGGGCACTCCCGCCGGTCCCCCAACCTGTTTGCCGGGACCGCCCCTGCGTGGCGTATGGTCGTCGCCGACCTCCACGTGCACACGACGAACTCCGACGGCTCGATGTCTCTCGCCGACGTCCCCGCGGCCGCCGAGCGGGCGGGCGTGCGGGCGGTCTGTGTCACCGACCACGACCGCCTCCACCCCGACCTCCCGACGCCCGTCGGGCACCTCGAGGGGATCACCGTCGTCCACGGCATCGAGCTCCGGGTCGACGCCGGGGCGTTCCGTGTCGACCTCCTGGGCTATGGCGCCCGTCGTACGGACGCGCTCGTCGAGGGGATCGGGCGCCTCCAGGCCGACCGGGTCGAGCGCGGCCGGGCCATCGTCGAGTGTATCGAGGACCGCCTCGGCGTCGACCTCGCGGTCGACCTCTCGGCGGGGGTGGGCCGACCGCACGTCGCCCGCGCCGTCGAGCGCAGCGACGCGCCGTACGACTACGACGACGCGTTCGCCGAGCTCATCGGCGACGACGGCCCCTGCTACGTCGCCCGCGAGATCCCCTCGTTCGACCGGGGACTGGACCTGCTCTCCGGGGCGTGCGGGCTCGTCGGGCTCGCCCACCCGTTCCGCTACCCCGACCCCGGCGCGGCGCTCGAGCTGTGTTCGGACCCCCGCGTCGGCGCCGTCGAGCGGTGGTACCCGTACGACCGCGGGCCCGACGTCGCCGCCATCGACCGGGCCGTCGACCGGCACGCGCTCGTCCCGACGGGCGGGTCCGACGCCCACGACGGCCGGCTCGGGCGGGCGGGGCTCGACCGGGACGCGTACCGACGGTTCCGCGGCGAACTGGCGCTCTGAGGGGTCGACGCCCGACGGAGCCGCAGGGTTCAAACCCGGTGGGGTTGAAGAGCCGTCATGCAGTGTCACTACTGCGACCGCGAGGCGGCCGTCGCCGTCGAGAAGGACCTGGTGAAGGTCGGCCTCTGCGAGGACCACTTCCAGGAGCGCCTGGAGGAGCTCTCGGACTCGGGCTGGCTCGACGAACTCCAGGGCGAACTCGACATCGACCGATAGACCCTCGCGGTTCCGCCCCGTCCCCGTCCCGCAGCCCTCCGTTCTGCGCTCCTCCCGATCCGTACCCGTGACGGTCGGTAGGGGCCCGCGGCGTCGACCGTCACCCACCGGACCGACGGATACCATCGCCGCTCCGGAGCGGTGCCGCCGTGGACGGCGGACCGGGAACCGGGGGTCGCTGCGTCCGCCAGCCGCTCACTCGAGCTCGACCCTCGGTTCCTCGAGCAGTTCCTCGAACCCCTCCCGGTCCAGAACCGGGACCTCCTCGGCGTCGGCGTCGTCGAGCTTGGATCCTCCGGGGTTCTCACCGACGACGAGGTAATCCGTGTTGCCCGAGACGCTCGAGGTGGCCGATCCGCCGTTGCGCTCGACGAGCTCCTCCGCCTCGCTCCGGGTGTACCCCTCGAGCGCGCCCGTGAACACGAACGTCAGCCCCTCGAGCGCGTCGCCGGTCTCGGCGTCGACCTCCCGTGGGTCGACGTGCTCGAGCAGCCCTGCGAGGACCTCCCGATTGCGCTCGGAGTCGAAGAACTCCCGTATCTCGTCGGCGACCACCTCGCCGATCCCCTCGACCTCCCGGAGCTCCTCGCGGGGGGCCTCGCGGACGGCGCCGAACGAGCCGAAGTGCCGGGCGAGGTCGCGGGCGACCGTCGGCCCAACCTCGGGGACGCCGATGGCGACGAGGACGTCCGCGAGCTCGGGCTCGCGCGACCGCTCGAGTTCCCCGATCAGGTTGTCCGCGCTCGTCTCGCCCCACCCCTCGAGTTCGGCGAGCTCCTCACGGTCGAGCTCGTAGAGGTCGGGCAGCCGCTCGATCAGCCCCGCCTCGAGCAGCTGGTCGACCCTCCTCTCGCCGAGCCCCTCGATGTCGAGCGCGTTCCGGGAGGCGTAGTGCTCGATGGCCCGCTGGAGCTGCGCGTCGCAGGCCACCCCGCCGGTACAGAACGCGAGCGGGCCGTCGTGCTCGACCGCCGAACCACAGACCGGACAGAGCTCGGGGAACTCGAAGTGGCCCTCGCTGTTCTTCTCGACCACCTCCTCGACGTAGGGGATGACGTCGCCCGACCTGAGCACCTGCACCCGGTCGCCCACGTTCACGTCGAGTTCGGCGATCTGCTCGGGGTTGTGGAGCGTCGCCCGGGAGACGGTGACGCCCCCGACCTCGACGGGGTCGAGCAGCGCGACCGGCGTCAGCCGACCGGTGCGGCCGACCTGGACGGCGATCCCCCGGACGGTCGTCTCCTCCGAGCGGGCGGGGAACTTGTAGGCGAACGCCCACCGGGGCGCCCGCGAGGTCGACCCGAGCGCCTCGCAGGCGTCGTAGCCGTCGACCTTTATAACTACTCCGTCGACCTCGTAGTCGAGGGCGTCGCGCTCGGCGAGCAGGTCGTCGCGGTAGTCGATGGCCGCCTCGACGTCCTCGACCCGCTCGACCCGGTCGTCGACGTGTAGCCCCCACTCGGGCAGCGTCCGGTGGCGCTCCCAGTGGCTCTCGAACTCGACGGAGGAGTCGAGCACGTCGAAGAAGAAACAGTCGAGCGGCCGCTCGGCGACCACGCCCGGGTCGAGCTGGCGGACGGTCCCCGCGGTGGCGTTCCGGGGGTTGGCGAACGGCTCCTCGCCCCGCTCGACCAGTTCGCGGTTGTACGCCTGGAACGCGTCCCGGGGCATGAACAGCTCCCCGCGGACCGCGAGGAACTCCGGGTGGTCGCCCGCGAGCCGGCCGGGGACCGATCCGACGGTTCGGACGTTCCGCGTGATGTCGTCGCCGACCTCGCCGTCCCCGCGGGTCGCCGCCCGCTCGTAGACGCCCTCCTCGTAGATCACCTCGACGCTCACGCCGTCGAACTTCGGCTCGCAGACGTACCGGAGCTCGCCGTCCCGGTCGGCGCCCTCGAGAGCCCGCCGCACGCGGTCGTCGAACTCCCTGACCCCGTCGGGCTCTCCGGAGGAGTCGACCGAGAGCATCGGCGCGACGTGCTCGACGGACTCGAGTTCGTCCAGGGGCTCGCCGGCCACCCGCTCGGTCGGCGACCCCTCGGTGTCGAGGTCGAAGGCCTCCTCCAGCTCCTCGAGGCGGTCGAACAGCCGGTCGTACGTGCGGTCGTCGATCACCGGGTCGGCCTCCTGGTAGTAGCGGCGGTCGTGGAACCGGATCGCCTCGCGGAGCCGCTCGGCCTGCGCCTCGGCGGCCTCGCGGTCGAGTTCCGCGACCGGCTCGAACTCGGTCGGGGGATCCCAGACGTAGGGGTTGTCCACCGCGGGCGCCCCGGACTCGGAGGACTCGCTCATCACCGGACCTCGGGTGCGGGGCGGTCAAAAACGGGCCGGTTGCGGGCGCGGCTCGCTCGTCGCTCAGCGGTCGAGCGACGGGTCGACCTCCCCGTTCAGGTAGTCGAGACACCACTCGACGTCCCCGACGGTCGCGACGTCGCCGTCGCGCTCGGTCGAGACGATGAGGCCGGACCTGCTCGGGAGGTCGTCCGGCCACGCGATGATCCACGCCTCCTCGAAGACGTGGACGTTCGCCTCGAGCTCCCCGGCCTCGAACCGGCGCTCGGTGTCGAACAGCCCGAGCTGCCGGACGGCGGTGTCGTCGACGATGGCCCGGTCCTCGCGGCGGGTGTACCGATCACGGAGGTCCTCGCCGACGCGGTCCCGAACGTCGGTCCACACGCGGTCGACGGTCGACCCCATACCGCCGGGTTGTCGGAGACGACGCTTAACCGTGGTGGTCGTTAGCACCCGAATACCGCCGGGACCGTGGAGCGGTTCGCACGGAACGGCGAGGCTTATCCCCCCGGGGACGCAGAGGTCGCGTATGAGCGACACGGACGACTTCCTGCTCCTAAACCCCGGGCCCGTCCCGCTGTCGGACGCGGTGCGGCGGTCGATGGACGGGCGGATGGTCTCGCACCGGTCGGCCGAGTTCGAGGACATCTACCGGCGGGCCCAGGAGGGGCTGGACTACGTGTTCACCCGCTCGACGCCGAACGAGCGGCCGACGGCGAGCGACGGCACCTCCCTGATACTCAACGGGACGGCCACGATGGGGATGGAGGCGGCGGTGGCGAACCTCACCACCGGGGAGGGGGAGGTGGTGACGCTGGTCAACGGGAAGTTCGGCCGCCGGTTCACGCGCATCGCCGAGCGCCACGCCCGTGCGAAACCGGTCGAGGTCGACTGGGGCGAGTCGTTCGACATGGACGAGGTCGCGGCGGCGATCACCGACGACACGGACCTCGTGGCGATGGTCCATAACGAGACGTCCACCGGGCTGTTGAACCCCGTCTCCGGCGTGGGCCGGATCGCCCGCGAACACGACGCGGCGTTCGTCGTCGACGGCGTCACCTCCATCGGCGGCGACGCCTTCTGCATCGACGACTGGGACGTCGACGTCGCGATCACCGACGCCCAGAAGGCGCTCGCGGCCCCCCCGGGGACGAGCGCGATGTACGTCACCGACCGGGCGGCCGAGCGCTTCGACGGCGAGGGCGCACCCTTCTACGAAGACCTCGACTGGCACCTCCGGAAGGCCGAGGGGCACCAGACGCCGTTCACGAGCGCGGTGCCGCTGTTCCGGGGGCTCGCGGTCGCCGTCGAGGAGATACGCGAGGAGGGGATGCCGTTCCGGATCGAACGACACCACCGCCAGTCCCGGGCGTTCCGCGACGGGTTCGACGCGCTCGGCCTCGAGGCGTTCCCGAACCCCGAGGGCGCGACGGTGAAGTCGAACACGCTGACGGCCATCGAACTCCCCGACGTGGTTCGGGAGGACCCGGACGCGTTCTTCGGCGCCGTCGCCGAGCGGAACGTCTCCATCTCCGGCGGGCAGGCCCACCTCGGCGGGCAGATCTTCCGCGTCTCGAACATGGGGAACCTCACGCCCGAGCAGGTGCTCCGGGGGGTCCGCACGGTCGGCGAGGCGATGAACGACGCCGGCTTCGAGTGCGACCCCGGGGCGGGTGTCGAGGCCGCCCGCTCGCGTCTGGAGTAGGGTCGCTCGACCGCGCCGGGAGGGGCGGCGTTCCGGGTCCTCCACGAGTGGTTCGAACGACGCGCTACCCCGTCAGTCCCTCCCGCTCCCGGAGGCTCTGTCTCCGGACCTTCCCGGTCGTCGTCCGCGGGAGTTCCTCGAGGAACTCGAGTTCGCGCGGGTACCCGTACGTCGCCAGCCGCTCGTTGACGTGATCCTGTAGCTCTCCACGCAGGGCATCGTCCGGCTCGTGACCCTCGCTCGGGACGACGAACGCCTTGGGTACCTCCCCGCGCTCCCCGTAGGGGACGCCGATGACGCTCGCGACGGCGACCGCCTCGTGGCCGGCGAGCGTCTCCTCGATCTCGTCCGGCCCCACGCGGTAGCCGGAGGTGACGATGACGTCGTCCTTCCGGCTGTGGAAGGAGAGGTAGCCGTCGGCGCGGCGGGTCCCCAGGTCGCCGGTACGGTGCCAGCCGTCGTCGCGCACCGCGGCGGTCCTCTCGGGTTCGTTCCAGTACTCCAGGAACGCCATCGGGTCGTCCTCGTACCGCAGGGCGATCTCGCCGACCTCCCCATCGGGAACCCGTTCGGGCGTCCGGGGGTCGATGACGGCGACCTCCGACCCGGGTAGCGGCTTGCCCATCCGTCCCGGCCGGTGCTCGATGCCGAGCGCCTCGCAGTCCCCGACGAAGACGCCCACCTCCGTCTGCCCGTACCCCTCGTGGACGGCGACGTCCCCGGCCACGTCCCGGAGCCACTCGACGACCTCCTGGCCGAGCGCCTCCCCGCCCTGGACAGCGACCTCTAGCGACGAGAGGTCGTAGCGCTCGATCCCGGGCACGCCCATCAGCACCCGGTAGACCGTCGTCGGGCCGGAGACGTTCCCGACCCCGTGCCGCTCGACGATGTCGAGCGTGCGTTCGGGGTCGAGCTCGGGATCCGCGTCGGCCACGATCGAACCCCCGTAGTAGAGGCTCGACAGCAGGCCGACGTACATCGTCGCCACCCAGGACCACTCCACGGGCGAGTACATCGGTCGGTCCCGTGGCGGGTCCATGTTCCAGCCGACCGTCAGGTACACCGGGAGCGCCCCCAGCAGGAACCGGTGGGCGTGGACCGTCCCCTTCGGCGGCCCGGTCGTCCCGCTCGTGTAGAGCAGGGCCGCCGGCTCGTTGGCACCTGTGTCCCGGGTCTCGAACTCCTCGGGTTCGTCTCCGATGGCCGCGTGGAACTCGGCCTCGCCCTCCTCCGGTTCACCGTCCACGGTGAGTACGGCGTCGAGGTCCCCGCAGTCATCGCGGACCTCGCGGAGCGCCGAAAGCGCCGCCGCGTCGGCGACGAGCGCGCTCGCGCCGCTGTCCCGGAGCCGGTAGCCGAGCCCGTCGGGCCCGAACAGCGGGCTCAGCGGGACCGTCACTGCCCCGAGCTTCCAGGTCGCGAGGTGGGCGGCGACGAACTCGACCTTCTGTGCGCCGCTGACGCCGACCCGGTCCCCCCGCTCGATACCCCGTTCCTGCAGGTGGTTCGCCAGCCGGTTCGCCATCGACCGCAGGTCGCCGTAGGTGTACTCACGGTCCCCCCCGGCCTCGATAGCACGGATCGCGACGTGGTCGGGGTCGGCCTCGGCCCACCGGTCACAGCAGTAGGTCGCCGCGTTGAACTGGCTCGGGACCTCCCACTCGAAGCTCTCGTACAGGTCCTCGTAGCCGTCCCAGTCCCGCTCGTGGAAGCGGTAGGTCTCGATGCGCGGCTCGACCGCCTGCGCGGGTTCTTGGGTCGCCATCACCGGATCACCGTGTGGGCGCCTCGATGAGTCCCAGGTCCTCCAGCATCCCGAGGTCGTCCGTGGCGACCACCTCGTGTATCTCTCCGACGGCGTCGGGGAACGCGCCCATGAGCGTGGCGGCGTACTCCCCGTACGCCTCGATGCCCTCCACCGGCCCGTCGGCCCCAAACAGTCCGTGGACGACGATGGCCTCGGTCATCGTCTCCCGGAGCACCGCCGGGTCCTTCTCGTTGTAGCCCTCCTCGACGTACCGTCGTACGACCGCTTCGTGGTCTCGTTCCGTCGTTGACTCTGACATCGTATCTCCCCGTTCGTCCCGACCACGGCCGGTCATCGCCGGGCCGTCGTCGCGGACGTGCGACAACGGTGAGCGTCCGGCCCCTTCCCATTACCCGATGGACGGCCGCTCACGGTGTGAACACCTGCCCACGGTCGTGTTAGCTTTAGCATCGATTCCACCAGACGGCGAACGCTTGCAACCACGATTCTGCGGTCGGCAGTGCTGCGTTCGAAAACGTATTTGAGAAC
>PXRQ01000047.1:1927-8161 GCA_003022005.1 Halobacteriales archaeon QS_5_70_15 | reverse complement strand
CGATCTTCTGGACGTTCTTGTTCGAGACGAAGCGCCCGCCGAGCGACGCGCGCATGTCCGTCGCGACGACGACGCCCTCGGCCGTGCTGATGCCGATGGTGGTCGTCCCCGTGGAGTTCACCTTCTCCGCGTCCTTCTCGGAGACGTCCGGGAGCGAGCCCAGTTCGGGTTCGTAGACGGACGACTCGAGGTCCTGGCCGGTCCGCGGCAGGGAGAAATCGGTCTGTCGCATTACCACGTCGTAGACGGGAGACGCAGATAAATCCCACCCTTCGGGCACGGGACGCGAGCGGAGCGAACGCCTCGATACGGTGAGCGGTGACCGCAGGGAACCGCGAGCCTACTCCTCGGTGCTGGTCTCGTACGCGGTTCCGAGGCGCTCGATGACGGTTCCGACCGGAACCTCGACCCCCACCTGCCGCGCGAGGAGGGCGACGGGGAGGAGTACGATGCCGAGGACGATACTCATCTGGTACAACGCGAACAGGCCCGTGCGGCGCAGCCGTGCTTCCATGGGCTTCAGGGAGTTGCGACCGGCTACCCTCGGATAAACCTTGCCAACGAAACGGGGGGTGTGAGGAGTGTCATCCCGACGCAGTCCTGCGATTCAACTGCGCTTGTGGAGAGTCAAGACCGGTTGGATCCGACGGCGCCCGAACCGTATCGCGTCCGTCTCCCACGCTAGGGGTTCGCGTAAGTTATGCGAATATTCGGGGTCGCGTACGCGGACGTGCCGTGTGCGGATCCGCCCGTTCGGTGCCCTCCACGGCCTCCCCCCGACACGGTCCCTCGGTCGAGACCGCTCGTCTCCCGGTGCGGTCGGCCTCCCCCCGGTGCGGTCGGTCCCACCCCCTGGCGGCTCCAGTTCGTGCGCCTTAACACCCACCTGGGATAACGAGAGGACATGAGCAACTACCTCGTCGCGATGGAAGCGGCCTGGCTCGTGCGGGACGTGGAGGAGATCGACGACGAGGGCCTGGAGTACGTGGAAGTGAACGTCGGGTCGACCCCGTGTCCGGCCTGCGGCGAGCCGTTCGACTCGGGGTACATCGCCGCGGACACCGCGCTCGTGGGGCTGGTCCTCGAACTCGAGGTGTTCAACGCCGACTCCGTCGAGCACGCCCAGCGTATCGCCAAGAGCGAGGTCGGCGGTGCGCTCCGCGACGTCCCCCTCAAGGTCGTGGAGACGTTCGAGACAGAGAACGGGGAGGACGGCGCGGCGGCGTAGCCGGCCGAAACGGTCGGTACGGCCGCGGCCCACCGGACCGTCCGGGCACGACCCCGCCGCCCGGCCGAACACTTTTGAATAACCAGGGGTTATACGGCGGCATGGAGCTGCCGACGCCGTCCGATCTCAGGGAACGTCGGAAGAACCTGGCGGAGATGGCCGACGTCTCCCAGCCGCTCATCGCGCGCATCGAGGGCGGCGACGTCGACCCCCGGCTCTCGACGCTGCGGCGGATCGTCGAGGCGCTCAACGAGGCCGAGGGGGCCGTCCTCCACGCCGAGGACATCATGAACGAGTCGCTGACCTACGTCTTCGAGGACGAGAGCGTCGCGTCGGCCATCGACCTGATGGGCGAGGAGGGGTTCTCCCAGCTCCCGGTGGTCGACGCGGGCGAGACCCCCGTCGGTATCATCTCGAACTCGGACGTCCGCCGGCACCGTGGCGAGGGCGACCTCGACGAGCGGCCCGTGCGCGAGGTGATGGGCGACGGTATTCATACCGTGGGCCCCGACGCCTCGCTGGACGAGGTGAACAGTTATTTGAACTACAACAAAGCGGTCATCGTCCAGGAGGGCGGACGGATGGTCGGCATCATCACCGAGGCGGACATCGCCGCGCACCTGTCGTAGCGGCGTGGTCTCCTCGCGCGTCGCGACGGCCGCGGCGGGGCTGTTCGCCAGCCTCGCGGTCAGCGCCGCCCTCTGGTACTACTTCGACAGCCTGCTGTTCTTCCTGTTCGTCCCGTTCGTCCCGTTCCTGTTCCGCCGGGCGGGTGGGGTGGACACCGACCGACGTCCGGGGGCGGCCGAGTGTCCGGTCTGTGGCTACCGGACGGTGGACCCGGAACACGACTACTGTCCCCAGGACGGCACGCGGCTGGAGCGGGGGGGTTCGCGGGGGGACCGGCCCGGGTAATCCCCCGGTCAGTCCCCGCCCCCGGACCCGCCGGGATCAGTCCCCCCTTCCGGGTCGGTCGCGGGGTCGCCACCCGCCCCCGATCCGCCCGTCGCCCCGGGGTCCGCGCCCGGCGCTCCCCCGACACCGGTGACCTGCGAGGGGTCGACCGCGTAGGGCCGGACCGTCCGGTTCCCGAGCAGTTCGGGGAGGACGACCCGGGTGAAGTGGACGACCACGACCAGCAGCATCGGCCCCAGGAAGAGCCCGTACCAGCCGAACAGCAGCGGCCCGAAGATGTACGCGAACATTATCAGCCCGACGTGGAGGCCGTCCTCCCCCGATAACCGGATCCGCACCGACGGGGGCGACAGCGAGTACTCGATCTTCGGGCGCTGGCCGGAGACCATCGGGCGGACCACGAGGTCGGGGATGGTGTCGACAACGACGAACGAGAGGAGGACGAACGCGGTCGGCACCCAGAGGACCGGCTCGGCGCTGGTGTACTGGACGGCGTAGAGGTAGACGGCGACCGGGACGTAGACGAGCTTCATGCCGACGACGGGGACGAGGCTCCCGGCGCCGGCGAGCAGCCCCAGCAGGGCCGGGTACGGGAGCGCCGCCGAAGCCGGTGCCGCGACGTCGAGCAGGCTGTAGGTGAGTGCGCCGAGCGTCCCGGTGAACAGCGCGTTGTAGATGTTCCCCGAGAACACCCGGCACAGGTCCCTGTCGACGGCGGTCCCGAACGTCCGCAGCACCCCGTCGGCGTCGCCGAACTGCCGGTGGATCCACCGGCTCAGCCGGGGGCCGTCCTTGAGGAGGTAGAACGCGACGGCGAGCAGGACGAACAGGTGGAGGAGGCCGGTCCCCACCAGCCCGAGCGACTGGACGGCGTTTTCGGCAAGGCTCCCGACGAGGCTCTGGACGTCCGGGTCGTTCAGCAGGGTCGACGGATCGCTCACCACCGCCGAGATGTCCACGTAGGGGGCCAGCGCCTCCTCGAACGGGCCCAGGTCGACGGTCTCCCGTAGCCGGTTGAACTCCTGGAGGGCGATGGCAAGGGTGTATCCCAGGAGGAGGAACACCGGCAGGACGACGGCCGCCAGCGCGACGCCCGCGGCGAGGTTCCGGCTCGGGATCCGCCGCCTGGTGCGTCGGTAGACCGGCCGCGTCGCGTAGTAGACGAACAGGCCGAAGACCAGCGTCCCCACGAACGAATAGGCGACGTAGACGAGCGTCCCGGCGAGCAGGAGCCCGAGGAGACTCCAGGCGACCCGCGAACGGTCCGGCTCTACCTCCATACACCCGGGTGCGCGAGGACGGGCATAAGTTAGGTGTCCGGCCCGGGCGGCCGGAAAAGATATACGGCTATATTTGACTCCATACTCTATGTAGACCGATGCTCGGCGCGCTCGACGGCGGCGTGGCCCGGCTGGCCGTAGCGGCGGCGCTCGGACTGTTCCTCGGTCTCGAGCGGGAGTGGTCGGAGAAGGCCGCCGGGGTCCGGACGCTGTCGCTGGTCGCGCTGCTGGGCGCGGCCTTCGTCTCGCTCGACGCCCCTTGGCTGCTCGCCGTCGGCGCGCTGGCGGTCGCGGCGCTCGGGACGGCGCTGGCGCTCCGGGGGCTCCTCGACGGGGACGAGGGGCTCTCGCTGACCACCGCGACCACGATGCTGGTCGCCTACGGGGCGGGCGCGCTCGTCGGAACCGGTCGCCTCCTCGAGGGGGTGACCGTCGCGGTCGTCTCCTCCCTGCTGCTCGTGCTCCGGCGGGAGCTCCACGGGCTCGCCGACGCGCTCACCCGCGAGGAGGTCCGGTCGGCCAGCGAGTTCGCCGTCCTCGCGTTCGTCGCCTACCCCCTGCTGCCGGCCGACCCGCGGACGATCAGCCTCGCCGGCCAGCCGGTGACGGTCGAGCCGCGGGTCGTCTGGGCGATGGTCGTCTTCGTCGCCGGGATCGGGGTCGTCAACTACACGCTCGTCCGGCTCTACGGCGGCCGCGGCATCGCGGTGACGGGCTTTCTGGGCGGGCTGGCCTCCTCGACGGCCGTCGTCGGGTCGACGCTCGACCACGTCAGCGGGCGCCCGGCGGCCGCGGACTACGGCCTCGCGGCGGTGCTGCTCGCGAACGCGGCGATGGCGCTCCGCAACCTCGCCATCGCGGTCGGGTTCACCCTCTCTGCGGCCCCGCTGGTCGGGGCGGTCGCTCCCCTCGGCGCGGTCGTGGTCGGGAGCGTCCTCGTGGCGTGGTGGAGCGCCGACTGGTCCGAGCGGGTGGACCTCGACCTGACCTCGCCGTTCACGCTCCGGTACGCGCTCGGGTTCGGGGGGCTGTTCCTCGCGGTCGTGGTCGCGGGCGGGCTCGCGCAGGCCACGCTCGGCGCCGCCGGGCTCGTCGCCACCGCGGCGGTCGCCGGGCTGGTCTCCTCGGCCGGCGCGACCACCTCCGCGGTCCTGCTCTACCGCGCCGGCTCCCTGACCCCCGAGACGGCCGTCCTCGCGGTGCTGGTGGCGACGCTCTCCTCGATCGCGGTGAAGGCCGGACTCACCCTCGCCGCGGGCGAGCGGTCGTTCGGGCTCCGGGTCGCCGGCTGGAGTGCCGCCGTCGCCGCCCTCGCCGGCGTCGTCGCCGTCGCGCTGGTCCTCGCCTGATACGGGCCGTCCCGACGGTTTCCCGGCGACCTCCCGGGCGGGGTCGGCCGTCGACGGTAGGGGCCGGGAGGGTCCTCGCGGACCGGCGACCCCGACTCCCGGCGGACCGGCGACTCCACTTCCCGGCCCCCGGCCGGTCGCCACCTGTGCGGTCCCGGCGGCGGTGTCGAGGGATCCGTTTTCCCCGGTACCTTTTCCACCGGCTCGCTCCACTCGCGTCCATGGACCGTCAGACCGCGTCGGTGGACGTGGACGAGTTCCCCGGGCCCCGCGCCCGCGAACGGGTGGAGCACCACTCCCGATTCGCCGCGCCCAGCACCTACGTCTACGGCTTCGTCTGGGACACCGTGGCCGACGCGAGCGGTCCGTTCGTCACCGACGTCGACGGCAACGTCCTCCTCGACTTCACCTCGCACGTCGGCGCCGCCCGCTGGGGTACAACAACCCGCTCGTGCTCGACCGGCTCCGCGAGTTCGACCTCGTCGACCCGCTGAAGATCGCCGGCCAGGACTTCTACACCTCGGCGGGTGACCCCGGGGATCCCGCCTATCCGGGGTCGACGGAACTGATGGAGCGGCTCGTCGAACTGACCGAGCGCTACGCGATGGATACCGTCTTCCTCTCGAACTCCGGGGCCGAGGCGGTCGAGAACGCCATCAAGGCCTGTTACGACGACACCGGCGGGCAGTACGGCGTGACGTTCCGGGGGGCATTCCACGGCCGCACCCTGGGGGCGCTCTCGCTCAACCGCTCGAAGGCCGTCTACCGCCGGCGGTTCCCCGAGATCCCCCCGTCCACGACGTCGCGTTCTGCCGGGATCGGACCTGTACCGCGGGGACCTGCTCCTGCGGGTTCTTCTCGGGGAACGGCTCGGAGCTCCGGCGGATGCTCGATCCCGAGACCGGGTGGGTCGACCCCGACGAGGTCGCGTACGTCATCCTCGAACCCGTCCAGGGCGAGGGCGGCTACCACTTCCCGAGCGACGCGTTCGCCGAGGAGGTCGCCGACCTCGTCGAGGAGCACGACATCCGGCTGATCGCCGACGAGATCCAGTCCGGGCTCGGCCGGACGGGGGCGTTCTGGGCGTCCGACCACTACGCGTTCGAGCCGGACGTCATCGCCGCGGCGAAGGGGCTCCGCGTGGGCGCGACCGTCGCGGGCGAGGACGTCTTCCCGGGCGAGCGGTCGCGGCTCTCCTCGACGGGGGGCGCGGGCGACATCGTCGCCTCGGCCGCGGGGGTCGCCACCGTCGACGCCATCCGCGAGGACGGCCTGATGGCGAACGCGACCGAGCGGGGTCGGGGGTTCGTCGAGACGGTCCGCGACGCCGACCTCCCGGGCGTCGTCGGCGTGCGGGGCAAAGGACCGATGCTCGCGGTCGAGTTCGACGCGATGGAGCGCCGCGACGCCGTCGTGGACGCGGCGGCCGAACGGGGACTGCTGGTCCTCGGCTGTGGCCGCC
>PXRQ01000047.1:0-1826 GCA_003022005.1 Halobacteriales archaeon QS_5_70_15 | reverse complement strand
GGCGGCATCCACGGCGACGAGCCGTGCGGCCCCCGCGCCATCGAGGCGTTCCTCCGGGACGCGCCGCCCGTCGAGCGCCCCGTGAAGTTCGTCGTCGCCAACGAGGAGGCGCTCTCGCGGAACCTCCGGTACGTCGAGGAGGACCTGAACCGGGCGTTCCCGGGGGCCCCCGACGGGGCGACCCACGAGTCGCGGCTGGCCCACGACCTGCTGCAGGAGATCCGCGGGCTCACCGTCTTCTCCATCCACTCGACCCAGTCCTACGGCAAGCCGTTCGCGCTCTGTGACCAGCTGAACACGCTCGCCCGGTCGGTCGTCCCGCCGCTCTCGGTCGAGGCGCTCGTCGAGACCGACCGGTTCAGCGACGGCCGGCTCATCGAGTACCCCGACGTGCTGGAGGTCGAGGCCGGCCTCCAGGGGTCGGACGCCGCCGCGGAGAACGCCGAGGTCCTCGTCCGGGAGTTCCTCACCGCCGTCGGCGCCATCGCGGGGGAGCCCCGGCCGGTACGGGATGTCCCCATCTACCGCATGGCCCGGGTCGTCCCGAAGGACCCCGCCGACCGGTACGAGGTGTACGTCGACAATTTCACCCGGGTCGACGCCGGCGAGCGGTACGCGGCCGCCGACGGACACACCCTCTACGCCGAGGAGCCGTTCTACCCCATCCTGATGTCCCCCTACGGCTACGAGGACGTCTTCGGCTTCGTCGGCGAACTCGTGGGCCGGCTCGACGCCGAGACGCCTGCACGGTGATCGGGGCGCCGCCGGATCCGGGAGCCGCGAGCGACCTCAGTACCAGGTCCCGCCGGAGTCGACGGCGATCTCCTGCGCGGTGACGTGCCGGGCGTGCGGCCCGGCGAGGTAGGCGACCTGCTCGGCCACCTCCTCTGCCTCGACGACGTAGTCCGGGAGCGCGAAGTCGTCGGCGCCGACGTCGGCGGTTTCGAACCCCTCCTCTGCGAGCGCCTCCTGCTTGCGCATCATCTCCTCGATTCGCGGGCCACGCACGGGACCGGGAAGGACGCTGTTGACCGTCACCTCGTCGTGGCCGAGTTCGTAGGCAAGCGTGCGCGTGAGACCGATGAGCGCCATCTTCGAGGCGGCGTAGGCGGTCCGGTTGGGGTAGGGTCGCTTCCCCCCGATGGAGGCGATGTTGACGACGCTCCCCCGCTCGCTCGCCCGGAGGTGCTCGCCGGCGTGCTTCGTGCAGGTGAGCGCGCCGGTCACGTTCACCTCCTGGGTGCGAGTGAACTCGTCGGGATCGACGCGGTCGAACGGCTGAACCGGCCCGCCGATGCCCGCGTTGTTGACGAGACAGTCGAGCCCGCCGAGCTCCTCGGCCGTGGTGGCGACGGCCGACTCCACCTCGTCCTCGACGGTCACGTCGGTCCGGACGGCGACCGCACGGCTCCCCGGGTCCTCGACCATCGACGCGGTTTCGGCGATGGCGTCCTCGCTCCGCGCGGCGCAGGCGACGTCGGCGCCGTGGTCGGCGAGGGTGAGCGCGATCTGCCGGCCGATCCCCTGGCTGGCGCCCGTGACGAACGCGACCACGTCGTCGAGTGGTGGCATGGAACGGGGGTAGCGGGGTGGTATGAAAAGCGTACTCCCGCCACGTTTCCGTTGGGGGTGGACAGGACTCTGTGGAAACGTATTGCGACGTGAATCCCGAGAACACCTCGAAAGCCCCGAGGTGCTGGACGAAGGCGGGCGACACAAGGACCGCAGGCCGCAGACCGAGGACCGCAGCGAGCCCCCCGAGTCCAGTACCTCGGGGCTTTCGAGGTGTTCTCGGGATTCACGTCGCAATACGTTTCCACAGAGTC
>PXRQ01000046.1:4046-9460 GCA_003022005.1 Halobacteriales archaeon QS_5_70_15 | reverse complement strand
TGTCTCACGACGGTCTAAACCCAGCTCACGACCTCCTTTAAGCGGGCAAGGGTGAGGTTGTTCGCCTATTAAAGGAGGTCGTGAGCTGGGTTTAGACCGTCGTGAGACAGGTCGGCTGCTATCTATTGGGGGTGTCTGGTGCCTGACGGGAACGGTCGTATAGTACGAGAGGAACTACGATCGGTGGCCACTGGTGTACCGGTTGTCCGAGAGGGCACGTGCCGGGCAGCTACGCCACACGGGGTAAGAGCTGAACGCATCTAAGCTCGAAACCCACCCGGAAAAGAGGCACCGCCGAGCTCGCCCGTAGAAGACGGGATAGATAGACTCGGGGTGTACGCACCGAGGTAACGAGGTGTTCAGCCCGCGAGAACTAAGGAGCGAAGCCACTCAATCATCCGGATCGGAAGCCGCACGGTACCCGCACGAAGCGGGTCCAGGCGCTAACTGGATCGCACGTACTACACGGTGTCTGCCACCGACTATGGACGCGCCACGGTTCGATTCCGTGGGTCGGCGTTAAGGCGGCCACAGCGGCGGGNNACACACCCGTACCCATCCCGAACACGGAAGTTAAGCCCGCCAGCGTTCCGGCGAGTACTGGAGTGCGCGAGCCTCTGGGAAAACTGCCTCGCGGGAGCGAGGGGCCAGGTACAGGAAGAGGACCGCAATTCGGAACCACGCAGGGTTCGTCCCGGTGGATCCGGAGAACGGTCCGTCGACGCCTGCAACCGGTGGTTCGCCGCCTACCATTCATCCCTCATTCATCGCTCGCGAGCGGCCGCCACGGCCGGTCGCACTCGACCCGACCAGTGACATCACTGGTCGGGGTTTCGTCGTTTCGGGAACGCCGCCGGTCGGGGAGAACGGAACACGGACGGCTCGCCCGGCGGACCGGGTTCGCGCTGACGAAGGCTTTTGCCGACACGGTGCCGCCCGGCCGTGTGACCACTACACAGTCCCCACCGCCGGCGTTCGAGGAGTCGAGCGAGCTGGAGATGATCCGGGAGACCGCCCGTGACGTCGCGGGCGACTACGACGACGCGTACTGGCGGGACGTCGCCGACGGGATGGCCCCCGAGGAGTTCTGGGCCGACGCCGCGGACGCGGGCTTTCTCGGCACGTCGATCCCCGAGGAGCACGGCGGGGAGGGGATGGGGTTCTGGGAGCTCTCCGCCATCGTCGAGGAGCTCGCCCGCCGGGGCTGTATGGGCGCGGGGATGCTGTTCGTCGTCACGGTCTGTCTCGGGGGGATCACGCTCACCAGCTACGGCACCGCGGCACAGAAAGAGCGGATCCTCCCCGACCTGGTCGACGGCGAGCACCTGTTCTGCATGGCCCTGACCGAACCGGACGCGGGCCACAACGCGCCCAACATGAAGACGTTCGCCGGGCGCGAGGGCGAGGCGTTCGTGATCGACGGGTCGAACAGTGGATCTCGGGCGTCGACCGGGCGGACACGATGCTGCTGGTCGCACGCACACAGCCCCGCGAGGCCGTCGAGAAGCGCACCCAGGGGGTGACGCTGTTCCTCGTCGACCCCTCCGATCCGGCGATCGAACCACAGGGGATCGACGTCGGCATCCCCACGCCCGAGCGGCAGTTCGAGGTGTCGATCGACGGCTACCGGGCTCACGAGGACGACGTGGTCGGGACCGAGGGGGCCGGACTGTACCAGCCGTTCGACACCGTGAACCCGGAGCGGCTGCTGGGGGCGGCCGACGCGGTCGGCACCGGACGGAACGCCCTCGAGCGCTCCGTGGAGTACGCGAGCGACCGCGAGGTGTTCGACCAGCCAATCGGCGCCCACCAGGCGGTCCAGCACCCGATCGCGGACTCGTGGTCGGAGTTAGAGGCGGCGAACCTCCTCGTCCGGAAGGCGGCGTGGATGGTCGACAACGAGTCGGACCCGAAGAAGCGCGCCGAGGCCGCGAACATGGCGAAGCTCCGGGCGACCGAGGCGGGCCACGAGGCGACCGACGTCGCCGTCCAGACCCACGGGGGGAACGGCTTCTCCCGCGACTACACCGTCATCGACATGTGGAAGGGAACGCGGCTCGGGAAGATCGCGCCCGGGAGCACGGAGATGATGCGCAACCACATCGCCGAGCACACGCTGGGGCTGCCCCGTTCCTACTAGCACCGCTTTCCCGTCCTTGCCCCGGGGCTCGCGTCCGGGACGCGGCGCGACCCGTTCGGCGAGAGGCCGGTGAGACGGACCGTCCGGCTCCCGTTCTCGCTCACGGTGACGCGCGGCACCTCGGGCAGGTCGGGTACGGACTCTGCGGTCGCACGCGGTGCCGGCATCCACGTCCGGGTCGCCGCCGTGGCCCCTTCGCTCGGCGCCGATCCGTTCTCCCACCCGTGGTCGCCTGTGCCGCCCGCGGCGTTTCCGGTCCGGTCACCGCGACCGGCCGCACGGTCCCCCCACTCCGCTGGCGCCCGGTCGTGGACCGGTCGGCGAGCCGCCGGGGCGACGCCAACGTTCAAACCGATCGCCCCCACACCGGATGCATGGCACGGAACGACACGTACGAGGCGGTCGAGGAGCGGCGCGAGCGACTGTACGAACTCGCGGCCGAGATCTGGTCGACGCCCGAACTGGGGCTCCACGAGGAGGAGTCCTCGGCGGCCCTGATCGGCGCGCTGGAGGCCGAGGGGTTCGACGTCGAGACCGGGATCGGCGGGATGCCGACGGCGTTCGTCGCCACGTACGGCGAGGGCGGCCCGCGGATCGGGATCCTCGGCGAGTTCGACGCGCTCCCCGGGCTCTCGCAGGAGGTGGCGGCCGAGCGCCGGCCGGTCGAGCGGGGCGAACCGGGGCACGGCTGCGGGCACAACCTCTTCGGAACGGCGGGGGTCGGCGCGGCCGCCGCCGTGGCGGAGGCCATCGACGCGGGCGACCTCGAGGGGACGGTCGCGTTCTTCGGCTGTCCGGCCGAGGAGACGCTCGTCGGCAAGGCGTTCATGGCCCGCGCGGGAGCGTTCGACGACCTCGACGCCGCGGTCACGTGGCACCCAAGCGACCGCACCCATCCGCAGCTCTCGAGTTCCCTCGCGCTCGACTCGGTGCGGTTCACGTTCGATGGCCAGTCGAGCCACGCCGCGGCCGCCCCGGAGTCGGGACGGAGCGCGCTCGACGCCGTCCAGCTCCTCGGGACGGGCGTCGAGTACGTGCGCGAGCACGTCCCCGACGACGCCCGCATCCACTACTCGGTCCCCGACGGGGGCGGGGCGCCGAACGTCGTCCCCGCGTCGGCGACGGCCTGGTTCTTCGTTCGGGCGCCCACGCGTGCGGGCGTCGAGCGGCTCTCGGACTGGGTGAGCGAGGTCGCCGAGGGCGCGGCGCTGATGACCCGGACGTCGGTCGAGCGGCGGTACGTCACCGGGTGCTGGGAACTGCTCTCGAACGAGCCGATCGCCGAGCGGTACGGGGAGGTGATGGCCGAACTCGGGCCGGTCGGCTACGACGAGGGCGACCGGGCGTTCGCGGCCGACCTCAAGACGACCGTCCCCGACGACGAGCTCGACGAGGCCGTCTCGGATCTCCCGGAGTCGGTTCGCGCGGACGTCCGGGGGTCGGCGCTCTACGACGAGCCCATCGAGGCCTACGACGCCGGCGAGGTCGGGATGGGATCGACGGAGGTGGGCGACGTCTCCTGGATCGCGCCGACGGCGCAGTTTCGGGCGGCGACGTGGGCCGTCGGGACGCCGCCGCACACCTGGCAGGCGGTGGCGGCCAACGGAGACTTCGGGCGGAAGGGAATGGTCTACGCCGCGAAGGTGCTCGCGGGCACCGCCCACGACCTGCTGGCCGACGCCGACCTCCGCGAGGGGGCACGGGACGCCTGGGAGTCCGACCGCGGCGACCGGCGCTACGAGACCCCGCTCCCCGCGGACGCGGAGCCGCCGTTCGACGTGACCGCCGAGTAGCCGTCGTCCACACCGTTATGCCACCCCGCCTCACAGACCCGACCGATGCCCGAGGCAACGGTCCTGTTCGGGGGGCTCGCCCACGAGTCGAACACGTTCGCGAGCGGTTCCACCTCCCGGGATGACTTCTCCGTCCACGAGGGAAGCGAGATCCCGGAGACCTTCCGGGGGACGAACAGCGTCGCGGGCGGGGTGTCGGCGGCCGCCGATGACGAGGGTCTCGACGTCGCGTGGACGTACCTCGCGCGCTGAGCCCGGCCCGGTCGTGACGACGGGGGCGTTCGAGCACCACGCCGGCCGGCTGGTGGAGTGGATCCGGGCACGCGCCGACTCGGTCGACGGGGTCGTCCGCTCGCTCCACGGGGCGATGGCGACCGACGACCACGACGACGCCGAGGGAGCACTCCTCGGGCGGGTGCGGGACGCCCTCGGCCCGGAGGTGCCCGTCGTCGCGGCCCTCGACCTCCACGGGAACGTCTCCGAGGCGATGGTCGCACGGGCCGACGCGCTCGTCGCCTACCGGACCTATCCCCACTCGACGTGGGCGAGACGGGCGAGCGGGCGACGCGGCTGCTCGCCGAGACGATGCGGGGCGCCCTCGACCCGACGAGCCACGTCGAGCGACCCCCCGTCCTCCCCATGGGGCCGCTCCAGAACACCCGCGACGGGCCGATGGCCGAGGTGATGGCCCGGGCGCGCGACCTCGAATCCCGCCCGAACGTCCGGCTCGTGAACGTCCTCCCCGGCTACCACGTGGCCGACTCCCCCGTGATGGGCTTCTCGGTGCCGGTTCTCGCGGACGGTGACCCCGCGGCCGCCCGCGAGGCGGCCCGCGACCTCGCCGCGTTCGTCCGGGAGTGCCGCGAGTCGTTCGTCGCCGACCTCCCCGGTCCGGCGGAGGGGATCCGCCGTGCACGCGAACTCGTCGCCGACGGGGCGACCGCCGACGGCCCGGTCGTGCTCGCGGACACGGGCGACGACCCCGGCGGGGGCACGGCGGCCGACGGGACGACCGTCCTCCGGGCGATGCTCGACCAGGGGGTGACGAACGCGGGGGTCGCGATCGTGCGCGACCCGGAGGTCGTCGCCGCGTGCGTCAGGGCCGGGGTCGGCGAGCGCGTCACCGTCGACCTCGGGGAGAAGATGGACGACATACACGGCGAACCGATCCACGATCTGACCGGGGACGTCGCCGCCGTCGCCGACGGTCGCGTCGAGAACACCGGGCCGATGCTGACCGGGGTGGTCCGCGAGTTCGGCCGGACGGTCCGCTTCGAGTGCGGTCGCGACGAGGGCGTGACGGTGTTCGTCACCGAGAACCGCGTCCAGCCCCACGACGCCGAGGTCTTCCGGCACGTCGGGGTCGATCCCGGGCGCCTCGACGTCGTCGTCGTCAAGAGCAACACCCACTACCGCGGACTACGAGCCGATGGCGAGCCGGGTCATCCCGCTCGACACCGTCGGGGCTCGGCCGCCCGACC
>PXRQ01000046.1:0-4014 GCA_003022005.1 Halobacteriales archaeon QS_5_70_15 | reverse complement strand
TCGGGAGCCGTCAGTCGATCCGGGAGGGCGAGAGGTGCTCCCGGAACGCCGGGTCGGGGGTGCGGTCGGGGGCGACGACGCCCGGTCCCGCCGTCGCCGGCACCGGGGATTTATCGACGCCCGGCGACTCCGGGGGGCATGGACCCGGTCGTCGTCGTCGGTGGCGGCATCGTCGGGGCGAGCCTCGCCTCCCACCTCCGCGAGGCCGACCTCCCGGTCGTCCTCTACGAGCGCGACGCTCCGGGCGGGGGGACGACCGCGGACTCGGTCGCCATGTTCGTCCGGAAGGCGGCCCCGGCGGGACCGTCGGCCCCGGCGGGGCCGGACCACCGACTCCGCGAACGCTCCTGGGCGTTCTACGAGGACCTCGTCGAAACCGACACCCTCGAGTTCTCGAGGAACGGCGGGCTGTACCCCGCGGGGAGCGCGGACGGGATGGACCGGCTCCGGGCCGTCGCGGCGTCGCTCGGGGAGGCCGGCGTGCGGGCGGAGCTGCTCGACGCGCCCGGGCTGGAGCGGTTCGGGCTCGCCACCGACGACCTCGCCGGGGGGCTCTACCTGCCCGACGAGGGGTATCTCGATCCCGCGGGGGTGGTCGGGTTCCTCGTCGGCGAGGCGCGTACCGCCGGGGCGCGGGTGGAGACGGGCACCGAGGTGACGGACGTGCTCGTCGAAGACGGCGCGGTGTCGGGCGTCGAGGTCGGCGGCGAGCGCGTCCCCGCGAGCGGGGTGGTGAACGCGGCCGGGCCGTGGGCGCCGTCGGTCGACGCGATGGCGGGCGTCGACCTCCCGCTGCGGCACAACCGCGGTCCGATACTGGTCCTCGACCACGAGACCGATCGGCCGCCCCCGTTCGTCGAGTTCGAGGACGGCGGCCGAGCGGCTCGACCTCGACGCCACCCGCGCCGTCGACGAGTCGTTCCGGCTGGCCGTCGGCGAGCGGCTCGGACGGTACCTCCCGGGGCTGGTCGACGCGGGCGTCGCGGCCGAGTGGGTCGGCGTGCGGACCATCACGCCGGACGGTCGCCCGTTCGTCGGCGTGACGGCCGTCGAGGGGTACCACGTCGCGACCGGCATGAACGGCCTCGGGGTGACGCTCGCCCCCGCCGTCGGGGAGCACCTCGCGTCGGTCGTCGCCCCCGACCGCACCCCCGACCCGGCGTTCCGGGAGCACCTCTCGCCCTCCCGGATCGACTGACGGCTCCCGAGCGGAACGGGTCGCGGCCGCGGAGGGGCCCGGCCGTGCCCGGCCGGGGGCTCGTCGGCCCGTCGGACACGGGTTCGCTCTCCCTCTCCCGTTCTCTCGTAGACGGCGTGTGCGAGGGTTTCTCGCCTCGCTCTCGGCCCGTTCGACCCGGCTCCGTCGCCGCGCTCGGCCGTCCCGGCGACCGCGACGGGCGGAGCGAGGACCGTGACGGGCGGAGCGGTGCCCGCGCCGTCAGTAGACGTCGCCCTCGTAGCGGTAGGCCTCGCCCTCGCCCCCGAACGAGACGCGTCCGGCACCGGCGTAGTCGACCGTCAGCGTCCAGTCCGACCCGTCGAGGTCGTCGAGTTCGATCACCTCCAGCTCCGGCAGCGGACCCGCCCGTGTGCTCCCCTCCGAGGCCAGCGGGACGCCGCCGCGGGGGAACGTCGTGAACCGGTAGGTCACGTCGGTCCGTCCGTCGGCGTTCCAGAGCAGGAGCCGCTCGTCCTCGGTGTGGTCCAGCCGCTCGACGCCGACGTCGCACAGCGTCTCGACGATCGCCCGGGCCCCTTCCCCGGAGAGCACCTCCGCGAAGTCGGCCAGCCAGTCGAGGCCGTCCGTCTCGCCGGCGAGGAAGGCGGCCGCGTGCGAGTCGAGCGGGGACTTCACGCGGACCGGGACCTCGAGGTGTCGGAGGAGCTCCCGGACCCGCCCGAGCCGGCGGTCGGGCTCCTCGTCGCGGGCGAGCAGCGATCCGTCGTCGGTCGAGACGGTCACCGTGACCGACTCGCCGGTCGGCCGGTCGGGGAGCGGGACGACCATGGTGTGGGTGTCCTCCCGGTACTCGTACTCCGCCGCCGTCCAGCCGACGTCGACGTCGACGTCGCCGCGGAGCCCCCGCACGTGGAGCTCCACGTCCCGCGACCCGGGGACGCTCGCCGCGTCGCCCGCGGCGGCCCCGACCGTGAACTCCAGCCGGGAGCCCTCCCACCGCTGTGCGAAGGTCGTCGTGGCGCCGCCGCCCTCGCGGTACGCCTCGGAGACCCCGTCGTCCTCGTAGAGGTCGAACTCGCCGTCCGCGCCGGGGAAGGCGACGACCCGGAGGCGCTCGGGGGGGTCGACGTCGCCGAACGACGGGTCCGCGTCGAGCGGAACGATGGCGCCGGCGCGTGCGTACAGCGGGACGTCCGAGAGGTCGCCGTAGCGGGCGTGGGGGCCCGACCCGTAGCGCCCGCCGGTGTGGAAGTCGAACCACGTACCGTCGGGGAGCCGGACCGTCTGCCTCGAGAGGCCCGTGTCGTCCCCCCGCCGTCGGGTGTGCGGCGCCGCCAGGAGGTCGTCCCCGAGGTAGTACTGCTGTGGGGAGTGGTACGCGGGGTCGGACTCCGGGTGGTGGTAGTAGAGCGGCCGGACGAGCGGCACCCCGTCGTCGTGGTAGCGACGGGCCATCGTGTAGAGGTAGGGGACGAGCGCGTGTCGGAACCGGAGGGCGTCGTAGAGCGCCTCGCGGACCGTCGGGGGGTAGGTCCACGGCCGCTTGTCGATGTGCTCGACCCTGCTGGTGTGGATGCGGTTTATCGGACTCAGCGCGCCGAACTGCGCCCATCGGGCGTAGAGTTCGCCGAACCCCTCGGGGGTGCCGGTCCCGCCGAAGTGCCCGCCGACGTCGTGGCTCCACCAGCCACAGCCGACGTTGCCGCCTGTCGCGGTGAGGTACGGCTGGAAGGCGAGCGAATCCCACGAGACGTAAGCGTCCCCGGAGAAGCCGACGGGCGAGCGGTGACTCCCGAGCCCGCCCCACCGCGAGAGGACGAACGGCCGGCGGCCGTCCCTGGCTCGGTCGAGCGCGTGAAGATGATTCAGGGCCCACAGCGGGTCCAGTCCGGGGAGTTCGGGGGACTCCTCCCACTGCTGCCAGTCGATCCACCAGAAGTCCACGCCGTCGGCCTCGAGCGGGTGGATCACGTGCTCGAAGTACCCCTCCAGGAAGCGGGCGTCACTCGCGTCGAACCCGACCGGCTCCTCGCTCGCCGGGTCGATGCCCACGTGCTCGGCGATGACCTCGTAGGGCTCCTCGTGGGCGTGGACGCCGTCGGCGGGGTGGAGGTTGAGCGTCGTCCGCAGCCCCCGGTCGTGGAGCCAGTCGAGGAACCCCGGAGGGTCGGGGAACAGGTCGCGGTTCCACGTCCAGCCCGTCCAGCCGCTGTGGTGCTCGGTGTCGGTGACGTGCCAGTCCATGTCGATCACGCACACGGAGAGCGGCAGCTCCTCCTCGCGGAACCGCTCGACCAGTTCCCGGAGCTCCTCGGCCGAGTACGCCTCGTAGCGGCTCCACCAGTTGCCGAGCGCCCACCGGGGGACCATCGGCACGTCGCCCGCGAGCGCCGTCAGGTCCGAGAGACACCCCAGGTAGTCGCGGCCGTACCCGAGGAGGTAGAGGTCCTCGTAGCCGTCGGCCGCGTCGCGGGCCTCGACCCACCCGTCGTCGTCGAACACCAGCGAGTCGGTGTCGTCGACGACGCTCCAGCCGTTCCGGGAGAGCAGGCCGTCAGACAGCGGCGTGGACCCCTCGACGCGGTCGAGCGTCCGGACCGCCCCGCCGAGGTTCGCGTCGTTCTCGTCCCCGTAGTTCCACTCCGCGCCCGTTCCGCGGATCGTCGCCGAGAGCGTGTCCGGGGCGAACGGCTCGCCGGGGACGTACTCGAGGCGGAGCGCGTCGGTCCCGACGACGAGGCGGTCGTCCTGCTCGGTCATCTCGAAGTCGGGCACCGGCTGCTGGCGGTACCAGAACGCCCCGCTCGGGCGGTCCTCGAACTCGCTGTCGGGAG
>PXRQ01000045.1 GCA_003022005.1 Halobacteriales archaeon QS_5_70_15 | reverse complement strand
GTCGCCGGGGTAGCGGATCCCGCCGTCGGCGATGACCGGGACACCTGCGGGTCCGGCGACGTCGGCGACCTCCGAGACGGCGGTGATCTGTGGCATCCCGGCGCCGGTGACCACACGAGTAGTACAGATCGATCCGGGACCGATACCCACCTTGACGCCGTCGGCGAAGTCGACGACGGCCTCGGCGGCCCCGCGGGTGCCGACGTTCCCGACGACGACGTCCGCCGAGACCTCCTCGGCTATCGTCCGGGCGGAGTCGATGACGTGCTGGTTGTGGGCGTGTGCACAGTCGATGAACAGGACGTCGGCGCCCGCCTCGTCGGCCGCCGCCGCGCGGTCGGCCTCGAACGGGCCGACCGCGACGCCGACCCGGAGCGAACCGTCCCCGTCCCGTGCGGCGTCGTCGTACTCGCGGCGGGCGAGAATGCCCTGCATCGTCACGAGACCGACGAGCCGGTCGTCCCCGTCGACGATGGGCACCCGCTCGATCCTGTGTTCGTACATCAGTTCGAGCGCCTCGCGCGCGGTGACGCCCTCCGGCGCGGTGATGACCTCGCTCGTCATCGCCTCGCTGACCTCGTCGCGGTCCGAGACCTCGAGATAGGGACGGATGTCGGTCCCGGAGATGATACCGAGCACGGTTCCCTCGTCGTCGACGACGGGGGCGCCGGAGACGCCCTCGCGGTCCATCATCCCGTCGACCTCGCGGACCGTCTGGTCGGGTGATGCGGTGACGACGTCGCGGATGATCAGTTCGTCCGCGCGCTTGACCCGCTCTACCTGCCGGGCCGTCTCCTCGACGGTCATGTTCCGGTGGAGCACGCCGAGGCCACCCAGTCGAGCCATCTCGATCGCCAGCTCCGCCTCGGTGACGGTGTCCATCGCCGCCGAGAGGACCGGGACGGTGAGTTCGACGTTCGTCGAGACGTGCGTCGTCGTGTCCGCGTCGTCCGGCTCGACGCGGCTCTCCATCGGTCGCAGGAGCACGTCGTCGAAGGTCAGCGCCTCCGGGACCTCCAGTTTCGAGGAGAACGGACGGGAGTCCTTCGCCATGTAAACCGTCCGGCAGGGCGCGGGAAAAACGTTGCGAGCCGCCACCCGCTACGCGCGTCGCTACCACCTCCTGAACCACCCGGTGGCACCCGTCGGGCATGCCGCGCGTCGGGATCGTGTCGAGCCCAACGCGGTACGTCCACCCCGGCGGTCGCGTTGGACGAGCCGGCGAGCGAGGCTCCCGCCCGCGGCCCGGTCGTCCCCCCGGTGGACGAACGTGTACTTCCTGCGCCGCGTGTGGAGGACGGTTACGGGGTTCGCGGGGTTTCGGGGTCGGGCCGTGGAAACGAGACTCACGCAACGCTTATGATTAAATCAACTCTTGGCCCCAGTATGGACTCCGACCGTCCCAACGTCGCGCGTATCGCCGGGGAGCCGATCCACCCTGCCGGCGAGACGTTCACATTCCCGACGTGGTGCCACCCGTCGGCCACGGGGTACGGCCATCGCCCCTGACGGATGAGCGTCTCTCGCCACCCGATCGCGCTCCGCCTCGAGTCACGCGTCGGTGACGGGACGAAGCTGCTGGCGACGGTCATGGCCCTCCCGCTGATCGACGGTATCTTCCCCGCGCTCATCCTCGCGGGGGCCGTCGACTCCGCGCTCGGCATCCTCGAGGTCGGGCTGTTGATCTTCGGCGGCAGCGCCACCCTCGCCGTCGTCCTCGCCGAGATGGAGGGCACCCGTCGCGAGCAGATCCAGGGCGTGCTTCTCGTTGGACTCCCGCTGCTCGTCCTCGCGGGGCTCGAGGCGGCCGTCGCGCCGACCATCGAGTCGATGCTCCGGATGGAGATATTCACGCGGTTCGCCGCGCTGGTCATCCTCGCCGTCGCCGCGAAGACCGCAAGCGCCACCATCGGCGAGTACCTCCCGCGCCCGGGCGCGGTGATCCTGCTCGGCCTGGTCGCCAGCCTCGATCCCTCGAACGTCGCCGTCACGTTCGTCACCGACCCGATGCTCGTCGCGCGGGGCGTCGCCGCGGCGGGCGTCGGCGTCGGGTTCGCCCTCTCGGTGGCCGTCCTCGGCCCCTGGCTCCGCGGCACGGTCGACCTCGACCGGTTCCGCTTCGGGAGCGCCGTCGCGCTCGGCGTGCTCCCCTTCTCGATCCTGGGCCCCATCGACGCCCCCATCGCGCTGGCGGTGCTGGCGGTCACGTCGCTGCTGGCGTTCGACCCCGACGGCCGCGGCGACCCGCTCCCCGCCGGGGAGACGGCCGGCCCGGTCGCGGACGGCGGCGACGCCGGCGCCGGCGCCGGCGCCGAAGCCGACCGCCCGACCCCCGAATCTCGGTCCGACACCGATGACGACCGACCCGTCGGCCCGGCGGCGGAGGACCGCGACTCCGACGACGACTCCGGCGGGAGCCACGGCATCTCCGACGGCGACCGGGCACCCTGGCTGTAGAAGCCGGCCGCCGTAGCCGTAGAGACCGGCCGCCGTGAACCGATGGGACTCGAACGCCGGGAGACGGAAACCGAATCGGAGACGGACAGCCCTAACTCGCTTCCGCCCGGACCGGCAGGTATGGCCGACAACCGCGTCGTCGAGGGCCGGATGGTCACGCCGAAGAAGCTCGCCGAACTCATCGAGGGCGATCCCGTCATGGACACCGAGGGCATCGAGGACACCGACCGGGAGTGTCCCGACTGCGGCGGGGACGTGATTTCGGTGGGATACATGCCCTCGGTGACGGAGTTCGTGACGGGGTACAAGTGCCAGGAGTGCGGCTGGCAGGAGACGGACAGGTAATCCGTCGAGGGGCGGGAGGCCGGCGGACGCACCGGGCGGGTTCGGGGTGGTGCGACGAAAACGATAAGCGGGGGGGTTCCGACCCCGGGGCATGACACGGACCGGCGCGGACCTGTTCACGGCGGCGCTGGAGGAGTACGGCGTCTCGTACCTCTTCGGGAACCCCGGGACGACGGAGCTCCCGATCATGAACACGCTGGGCGACAGCGACCTCGAGTACGTGCTGGCGGCCCACGAGGACATCGCGGTGGGGATGGCGGCCGGCTACGCCAAGGCGAGGGCCCACCACGCCCACGACGAGCCGAGTATCAACCCGGCGGGGATCGTCAACCTCCACATCGCCCCGGGGGTCGCCCACGGGCTCGGGAACGTGTTCGACTCGAGCCTGGTGGGGACGGGCGCGCCGCTGGTCGTCACCGCGGGCTCGCATCCGACCGACCACGGGTTCCACGAGCCGAACCTCGGGGGCGACCTCGTGGCGATGACCGACCAGTTCACGAAGTGGAGCGCCGAGGTCTCGAACGTGAACGCGCTGCCGACCATGCTCCGTCGGGCGTTCCGGGTCGCGCTCACGCCGCCGACGGGCCCGACCTTCCTCGCGCTCCCGTTCGACGTCATGACCGCGAGGACGGACGCGACGCCCGAGCGACTGGGGTCGATCCCCGCCGCCGGAGAGGGGGGTGCCGACGGGATCGACCGGGCGGTAGATCGCATCGCCGCCGCCGACGAGCCGGTGCTGGTCGTCGGCGACCTCGTCGGGCGGGCGGGCCCGGACGCGGTGGCAGCCGCGGGCCGCCTCGCCGAGGTCGCGGGGATGCGAGCCCACGGCGAATTGAAGATGAGCGAGGTCGACTTCCCGACCGACCACGACGCCTGGTTCGGACGGCTGCCGCGCGACCAGGCGCTGACGGCCGACCTGCTCGACACCGACCTCGTGGTCCTCGCGGGCGTGGTCTCGAACACCACGACCAACCCGCCGGAGGTCGACATCGTCCCCTCGACGGCGACAACGGTCCAGGTCTCGAACCAAGCGTGGGAGCTCGGGAAGAACTACGTCGCGGACGTCGCCGTCCTCGGCGACCCGGGCGCGGTCATGGCCCGGCTCGCCGACCGGCTGGAGGGGCAGGTCCCGGACGCCGAACGCGAGGCCCGCGTGGAGGCGATGGCGCGGACCCGGCGCCGACTGCGGACCGGGGCGGCAGACGACGAGGAGCCCTCGGACCCGCGGGCCTCGGACGCGGAGCTCGCGGCCGCGATGCGCGCCGCCGCACCGGACGCCCGCGTCGTCGCGGAGGCGCCGACCACCGCCGGCGCGGTGCGGGCAGCCTGGGCGTTCGAACCGGGGCAGTACTTCGCGAACCGGGGAGGCGGGCTCGGCTACGGACTCCCCGCGGCCATCGGGTCGGCCATCGCGGAGCGCGGCCGGCAGGAACCCCGCGACGTCGTCGCCCTCGTCGGCGACGGGTCGTACCTCTACTACCCACAGTCGCTCTACACCGCCGCCAGGTACGACGTCGACCTGACGGTGGTCGTTGCGGACAACCGGAACTACCGGATCCTGAAGGACAACACCCTCCGGCTGTTCGGGGGCGAGGAGGAGGCGTACGACTTCGTCGGCATGGACTTCGACCCGCCGGTGGACCTCGCGGCCAACGCCGTCAGCCACGGCGCGTCCGGGCGGCTGGTCGAGGACCCCGGTGAGATCGAGTCCGCCGTCGCGAACGCGGTCGCCGAACCCGGACCGACGGTGCTCGACGTGCTCACCCGGGACTGACCGCGCGGCGGGGCGGCCCGTCGCCGGGAACGGCAGGCCGACCGGTCGTTCGCCCGATACCGGTACGGTCGTCCGACCGGTACGGGAAGTCGGTGGACCGCGATCCCTACCGGTCCGCGGCCGGGGTCAGCGAGAGCACCGCCGCCGCGACGCCACCCATCGCGCCGAAGAGGAGCGGGTAGCCCACCGCCGGGAGGACGGGCAGGGGGAGCGTACCCCCGCTCGTCTCGACGAAATCCACCCCGACCGTGCCGCCGGCGCCGACGAACCGGACCCCCACGCCGTGAGCGTTGTAGAACAGCCAGCCGACGGCCTTCCAGCCCGGGAGCGCGTCGACGGGCGCGGGGCCGCCCCCGACCACGTCGAGTGCCCGCGTCGCCGTCAGCAGCACCGTCGCCGGGTAGCCGACCGGAACCGCACTGGCCCCCGTCACCGCCCCCGTCCGGTAGGGAAACGAGTGGAAGCCGGCCGACCGCTCGGTCCGGCGGGCCGACCCCTCCGGGGAGGTGTCCGTTGCCAAACTACTTCACCGGCGGGCGTGGGTTCCCCACGCACATATACGGGACCCGTCGTTCCCGCGCGCTGAGAAAGCGGCCCGACTATTCTCCGGGTCGGAGCTGTCCCCAGACGACCTTCTCGACGAGTTCGACGGTCATCGGACCGTCGACCGCCACCCGACACGACAGCCGCGGGTAGCCCCACCGTTCGGCCGCCCTGTCGTGCCAGTGGTCCGGTTCCGGGCCGTCTTCGAGCCGGACCCCGCAGGTGCCACAGAGCCCCCGGCCGCCGCAGTTCGCCAGACGTGAGACGCTCCCGTACACCTCGAAACCGTACTCGCGCAGGACCTCCCGAAGGTTCCGACCCGGCCTCACCTCGAGAACCGTCTCCTCCTCGCCGTCGACGACGGTGACCGGAACGGCCTCACGGTGTGTGTCGTCGGGATCGCCGGGCACGTCCGGGGGATGGGCCGCTACCCCTTGAACGCCCCGGTGGGGGAACCGAAACCCCTTTACAGGAATCGGAGCTACCCGGAGGCGAGGGGACGTGGCCAAGCCAGGCATGGCGACTGACTCCAGAGGCCACGCGCCCGGTGACGAGACTCCAGACTGATATACCGAGCGGCCGGCTGATCACCGCGCCGCGTTGACGACCCTCTGGAGGACCGAGGCGTACACCGGAGATATCAGTCGATCGGGGGTTCAAATCCCTCCGTCCCCATACCCTCGTTCTACTCGGATGAAACCGCTATACAGCGGTGGGTTTCGTTCCGTTCGTAAATGCCCGAACTCGGATACCGGTGACCGGTTTCGGGACGCTCCCTTTGGACGACCGTGTTGCCCGCTCTTCCCGCTGCTGGCGGTACCGGAACGTATCCCGGACTCGGTCCCGAACCTCTCCGAACAGTCGGCAGGGGACGGAGGGAATTACCGTCACACGTTCATCGACGACCACTTTCGCTCGAACCCGAGGGTATCGGACCCGTTACCGCCACCGACCACGCACCGGGATCCAGGATTCCGCGCAATACCCGATCCCCGTAGAGTCGGTAACCGCACTCGTGGACCCGTACACGCGCGCCGCCTAACGACACGACGAAACGGGTAGTCGGGACAGGGACCGACCCGTGATCGACTGGCTGGTTCCCGAGATCGACGTTCGGTTGTGCAGGGATGGTCGTGTTAGCTTTAGCATCGATTCCACCAGACGGCGAACGCTTGCAACCACGATTCTGCGGTCGGCAGTGCTGCGTTCGAAAACGTATTTGAGAACG
>PXRQ01000044.1 GCA_003022005.1 Halobacteriales archaeon QS_5_70_15 | reverse complement strand
TTTCGGCTGGGTCGCTCGAAAGGGACACCGTCGCATCGGCCCGTTCGAGCCCACGCTGAAGACTCCGGAGATTTCCGACCCCGTAGTCGATGATGGTGATGCTCACATAGAGAATTAGCAACCACGGACTATATTATTTCTCATCCCGTGAAGTATTACATTCGTTCCCTGAAGCGGACGTGTGCTGGCTGATTGTTGGGCGAGGCGACACAGGGGAGAACCGCCAGTATGCGCGGTGTGAATCAAGGAACCGCGCTCAGCCCGTTTCAACCCAAGAGCGTAGTAGATTCTATGCATTGAAACGATCAGTCGCAACTACTGGTTGGAGACGGCTCCCCGACTCCGCGCCGACCGAGGACGTGGTACACAAGCTATAACACGGTCACATCCACACCTGGGACCGATGGATTTCGAGCCGACGGAGGAGCAGGAGATGATGGCGGCGGCGGTCCACGACCTCGTCTCCGAGAACTTCGGGCCGGAGTACTGGCGGGAGAAGGAGTACGAGAACGAGTTCCCGACGGAGTACTGGGAGGCGCTGGCCGAAGGCGGGTGGCTCGGCCTCGTGCTCCCGGAGGAGTACGGCGGGCAGGGACTGGGGGCGCTCGACCTCTCGCTGGTCATCGAGAGCATCTGCGCCGCGGGTGCGGGCGCCGCCGGGTCCTGGTACTACCTCCTGACGCCGGTGTTCGGCGGTCTCGGCATCGCCCGGCACGGGACCGAGGCCCAGAAGGAGCGGTACCTCCCCGGGATCGTCGACGGGACTCTCGAGTTCTGTATGGGCCTGACCGAGCCGGATGCCGGGACCAACACGCTGGCCATCGAGACGCGCGCGGAACGCGACGGCGACGAGTTCGTCATCAACGGCCGGAAGATGTGGACCTCGGGGGCCGACCGGGCGGACGCGATGCTGCTCATCACCCGGACGAAGCCGCTCGAGGCCGTCGACAGGAAGACCGACGGTATCACCCTGTTCGTCGTGGACATGCCGGCGGACGGCGTCGAGATCGAGCGCATCCACAAGCTGGGCTACAACTACTCGAACACGTTCCAGGTGTTCATCGACGACCTGCGGGTCCACGAGGCCCAGGTCCTCGGGACGCTCCACGACGGGTGGAGGGACATGCACGACACGATCAACGTGGAGCGCATCGTCAACGCGGCCGGCGCCGTCGGCACGGGCGAACTCGTCATCGACACGGCGGTCGAGTACGCCAACGAGCGGGAGGTGTTCGACGAGCCGATCGGCGCCCACCAGGGCATCCAGTTCCCGCTGGCGAAGCTGAAGTCCCGGCTCGAAACCGCGCGGGTCCTCAACCACAAGGCGGCCTGGCAGTACGACACCGGACGCGACTACGTCCCGGCGATGAACATGGCCAAATACGAGGCCACGGAGACCGCGTTCCGGGCGGCCGACCAGGCGATGCAGACGCACGGGGGCGTCGGCTACGCCCGCGAGTACGACGTCGAGCGCTGGTGGCGGGAGCTCCGGCTGCTCCGCATCGCACCCGTCACACAGCAGATGGCCCTCAACTACGTCGGTCAGCACGTCCTCGGCCTCCCGAGGTCCTACGGGAACTCGGGCTGATCCGTGCAGCCGGGGGCGCTCCGGGGCCGGGATCGCCCGACGGTAACGGGCCGACCACCTCCGCGGAGACCGCCGGCCCCGTCGCGGGAAGTGGATCCGGTGTACGCGAGGTCGGCCTCGAACGCATCGGGTACGACCCGGCGATGGCCGACGAGGGGACCGGCGGCCTCCTGGGCTGGTGAGGACGGACCGCCCCGCGACCGGACCGTCCCGGAGCGGCGCGACGACCGTCCTGCACGGGAGGATCGCCCGAAGTCCCGGGACGGCCGGGCAGGCGTGTTCCACCGTCCGGCGCTACGGTGGGGCGGCGACGCGGGGGGATCGGGTTCGGGACCGTTCGCCGTCCCCCGGTCCGGGTACGGCGACCGCCGGGGAGGGTCGACGGTCCCGGCGTCCCGGTCAGTCGGTCCCCAATGGGAGGTCGGTCCGGCCCCACTCGGCGAGCGACCCGTCGTAGACCGCCACGTCCTCGGCGCCGAGGAAGTGGAGCCCGAACGCGACGAGACCGAGGGCTCTCGCCGTCCGCGGGTCGTCGAGATACGTCCGCCGGGACCGGTCGCTCATCCGAGCTGTTCGCCGACGACCCGGCCGGCTTCGGCGACGAACTCGGCCTCGGACCCCGCGGGGATGGTCGCGCCGGCGGCGACGTCGTGGCCGCCGCCCCTCCCCCCCACTGCGGCGCTCGCCTCGCCCACCACCCGCGAGAGGTCCAGTCCCCGCCGGACGAGCGTGCCCGTCCCGCGGGCCGAGACCTTCGTCTCCTCGTCGCTCTTGCGGGCGAACGCCAGGATCGGAACGCCGCGGTCGACGCCGTCGCTCCCGTAGGCCATCCCCGCGACGATGCCGACGATGGTCTCGCGGATCTCCTCGCCGGCGTCGAACCACTGGACGTGATCCTCGCGGGTGACACCCTCGCGTTTCACGTACTGGAGGCCCTCCGAGAGGTTGCGCCGGTGGTTGCGGAGCAGTTCGCGCGCCCGGTCGAGCCCCGAACCCCGGTCGCCGAGACAGACCGCGAGCCCGACGTCGGCCCGCTCGTACCTGGCCGTCGCGTTCAGCAGCGTCGAGAACTCGCTCGCGTCCCGGAGTTCGGTCCCCTCGGGCTCCTCGAGCAGGGTGTAGGTGGTCCCGACGAGCCGGTCGATCTTCCGCGAGGGGACGCCACGCTCGACGGCCCGCTGCAGGAGCGCGCTCGCGAGCCGCTGGCGCTCGGCGTCGGTCAGATCGACCCACCGCTTCCAGTCCTCGCCGTCGCGGCAGTCGACGTCGAGTTCGGAGAGGAACTCTACCGCCCCCCGCTGACTGTTCGAGATCCCGGGGACGAACACGTCGGTCGCGTACTCGAGGAGCTTCGGGAGCGGCCGCGTCTGCTTGCCGTAGACCGCGAGGTCCGTCGACTCCTCGAGGACGCCCGCGGCGACGCCGTCCTCGACGAGCGCCGCGTTCGCGCCGTGGAGCTCCCCGCCCGAGGCCTGCATGTCCCCGACGGCCCCCACGACGGCGAGCGCCGCGAGGTCGCGGTTGTCCCGCCCGTCCCCGTTCGCGTTCGCGTCCTCGAGCGCCCGCGCGAGGAGGTACGCCGCGCCCGCCCCCGACAGCTCCGAGGCGCCGTCGATGCCCTCCAGCAGCGGGTTGAGGTGGAACTCCGTCCCGGCGTCGGCGGGCTGGTGGTGGTCGGCGATCACGGGCGTGAACGCCCCCCGGCGCTCGTACTCGGCGATGGCGTCGAGCTGGCCGCTCCCGAAGTCCGTGAACAGGACGGTGTCGTACTCGCGGGCGGCGATGCTCGCCACCTCGCGGTCGTCGAGCTGTTTCTTGAAGACCGTCTCGAAGGGGATGTCGGCCCGCCGGAGCGCGGTGGCGGCCACGCCCGCGCTCGTCAGCCCGTCGGCGTCGATGTGGGAAACCAGCAGGGTGCGGTCGGCCTCTCGGAGGCGGTCGGCGCACCGCTCGGCACGGTCGGCGAGTTCCGGCACCGGGGCGGGGACGGTCGCTGCCATCGTGGACGGATAGCGCGCCATCGGATTTGAACCCTCGGTGACGGCGACGGTTCCAGTCCGGGAGAATCCCTGCGGAGCTACGGGTCCGAGGACCCCACGCCGGGCCGCCGTCGGGGACGGTTCGGTATAGCGGCCTTCCGTTTACCCACATGCGGAGCGCGGGTACCCGCGGGAGGGCTCCCGTCCGCGGCCCCCGCCGCGGATCCGTTCCCGGAACGGCGTCCCGAACGCGTTCGCGAGAGGGGTCGACGTTCCCCGCCCGCCGGGATCGAAGCGTCGACGCCCGGGCGTTCGGGGTGCTCGACCCGGTCCGGGACGGGCTCGTCCGCCGGTCGAACGTGGGAGTTTCAAGCCCCGCGCGCAAGAACCGTGTATGACAGTGCGGACGCGAGTGGCGGAGCTGGAGGAAGTCCCCGAGGTGGGCTCGTACCTGTTCACCGTCCGCGAGTCGGGCGGCGGCGAGGAGGAGGTCATCCTCGTGCGCTGTGACGGCGAGGCGGGGCCGGTCACGGCGTGGAAGAACTTCTGCCAGCACGAGACCGACCAGCGGCTCGACCGCGGGATCGGGAACGGCGCCGTGATGCGCGACGGCGGCGTCGTCTGCCCGAAGCACGGATCCGTGTTCGACGCCTGCTCGGGCCACTGCGACAACGGGAAGGCCGCGGGGTCGACGCTCGTCGAGGTCGACGTCGAGGTCGAGGACGGGACGGTCTACCTGACCGACGGGGACCTGACCTACCGGCAGGACGGCGGCATCAACGACGATGACGACATGCCGAGTTCCTCGTCGCACCTGACGTTCTGATCGCCGTCGCGGGATTTCGGCGGCCTCGAGCGTCGAACGCGACGTTCGCCCGCCGCAGGGCTCGCCGGACGTCACGACCGTGTCGGACGCTATGAACCGCCAGCCGCTACATCGAACCCGCCAGGGTGGGGAGTGACCGCCACGCCCGACACGCCCGTCGGTCGTGACCAGCGGGCAAGGGGCAACCGGTACCGCCACCCGAGGCGCTCAGGCCCGCTCGCGCATCCGCGCGACGACCTCGCGGGCGAGCGTCTCGAACTCGGCCTCGTCGGGGACGACGTCGACCTCGATCCCGAGCCCGGCGGCGCGGTCGGCCGTCGGCCGCCCGATGGCGCCGACGACGGCGTCGTTCAGTCCGGCGACGGCGGCCTCGCGGATCCCCCGGTCGGCGGCGGCCTCGACGAGGTGCTCGACGGTGAGCGACGAGGAGAACAGCGCGCCATCGAGCTCCCCCTCGTGGACGTACCCGCCGGCGTCGAGGAGCCCGTCGATGAGCACGTCGCTCCCGTGGTCGGACCGGGCGACCTCGACGCGCGACCCCGTGACCGAGCCGCGCAGCGCCTCGACCAGCCCCGCCGAGGAGTAGGTCTCCGGAACCCGGTCGACGCCGTAGCCGTGCTCGCGGAGCGCGTCGGCCGTCGAGGCGCCGATGGCACACACCTCGCCGGTCGGGACCCAGTCGCCCTGGTCGACGAGTTCGACGCCCGTCTTGCTCGTCAGGACGGTGAACTCGGCGTCGGTCCGGGGGATCGCGCCGGTCGGGTCCACCGCGAGCATCGGGTCGGCGACCGGTTCGCAGTCGAGCGATTCGAGCAGCGAGACCGCGTCGCGAAGGCGGTCGTCGTCCGGCCGGAACACCGCGACGACGGGGGCGGTCATCGGCCCGCCTCGCCGGTCCGACTCGTGGCCGACCGGCCGCGATTCCCTATAGTGACATGCGGTTCATCCATCCCGGTCACCCCCCGTGTGGAGGAACGCCCGCACGCGCTCTCTCGTGGCCGCGACCTCGCCGATGACGGTGATCGCCGGCGGTTCGACCCCCTCGCGGTCCCGCACCTCGACGATGGTCTCGAGCGTCCCCGCGACGACGCGCTGGTCGGGCCAGGTCGCCCGCTCGACCATCGCGACGGGCGTGTCGGGAGCCATCCCGGCCTCGCGGAGCGCGGCGACGTACTTCGGGAGTCTGCCAACGCCCATCAGGACGACGAGCGTGCCGCCCGTATCGGCGAGCGCCCCCCAGTCGACCGCCGACTCGTCCTTCGTGGGATCCTCGTGGCCGGTAACGAACGAGACGCTCGAGACGAAATCGCGGTGGGTGAGCGGGATCCCGGCGACGCCCGGCCCGGCGACCGCCGAGGAGAGGCCCGGCACCACCTCGAATGGCACCCCCGAGTCGGCGAGGTGCTCCATCTCCTCGCCGCCGCGGCCGAACACGAACGGGTCGCCGCCCTTCAGCCGAACCACCCGTTTTCCCTCCCGGGCGAGTTCGACCATCCGCCGGTTCGTGTACGCCTGTGGCGTCCACTCCCCGCCGGCCCGCTTGCCGACGTCCTCCCGGCGTTCCTCCGGTATCAGCCCGAGTATCTCCGGGCCGGGGAGCTTGTCGTGGAGGACGACGTCCGCCTCGTCGATGAGCCGCCGTGCCTTCACCGTGAGGAGGTCCGGGTCGCCGGGGCCGCTACCGACGAGGTAGACCACGCCCTCGCCGTCGTCCCCGGATCCCGAACCGTCCCCGGCCGCGTCGCGCCCGCTCATCGGGGTGCCTCCCGCTCCTCGTTCTCGCGGACGCGAGCCGCCTCGACGAGGTCGGCGGCGCCCCGGTCCGCGAGGTCCTCCGCGAACGCCCGGGCGGCCTCGGCGTGGTCGCCGCCCGGGAGGTCCCTGGTCGCGCTCACCTCCTCGGTGCCGTCCCGCGAGAGCACGCGGACGACCGCGTGGACGTACTCGCCGCGGAGCGTCGCGTGGATGCCGACCGGGGCGATACACCCCCCGCCGAGCGTCTCCAGCACCGTGCGCTCGACGGTCGTCTCGACGCGGGTGCGGGGGTGGTCGACCCGGTCGTGGAGGTGCTCGGCGAACTCGCCGTCGAGCGCGGTCACGGCGAGCGCGCCCTGTCCCGGCGCGGGGACGAACCGCGAGACCGGGAGCCGCTCGTAGCTGACGTGCGGGAGGAGGCCGATGCGTTCGAGCCCCGCCTCGGCGAGCACGATGGCGTCGAACTCGACCTCCGGGTCGCGGCCGAGCGCCCGGCGCTCGATCTCGGCCAGGCCGTCGAACCACTCCTCGACGGTCTCGTCGTACGCTTCGTCGGGACCGTCGGCGCCGTCGCCCTCCTCGGCCTCCATCCGCCGCTCGTGCTCGCGCTGCCGGGAGGGTGCGAGCAGCTTCTCGACCCGCGTGTCGACGTTCCCGCGGAGAGGTTCGACCTCGAGGTCGGGCCGCTCGGCGAGCAGCTGGGCCGTTCGCCGGAGGCTCGACGTGCCCACGACCGCGCCCTCCGGGAGGTCCGGCAGCGACCCGCCATCGGGAGTGACGAGCACGTCGTGGGGGGGCGCCCGCTCCGGGACCCCCGCGACCACCAGCTCCCCGGGGAACTCCGTCGGGACGTCCTTCATCGAGTGGACGGCCGCGTCGCAGTCGCCCTCGATGACCCGCTCGTCGAGGGCACGGACGAACGCGCCGGTCTTGCCGAGCCGGTGGATGAGTTCCTCGCGGAGCTGGTCGCCGCGGGTCTCCACGGCCACGAGTTCGACCTCGGTCCGGCGGTCGGCGAGCCGGCTCTCGACCGCCGAGGCCTGCCGCATCGCGAGGTCCGACCCCCGGGTGGCGAGGCGGACGGTCCGGGATTCTCTCATGGGGGGTGGTCGGCGACGACGGTAGAAGGGCGCTTCGGGTCGCGGGCGGCCGTCCCCGGGCGGTGTTCCACGGGAGAACGGGATCAGATAAACCGGCATGGACGATACGAAACGGCGGAGCGGGAACCCGACCCGTAAACCGGCGGGACGGGCCCATCGGCGGCACGGCCCCACCGCGGCGCCCCCTGCGACGGTCCGGGAACCGGGCGGCTGGGGGACAGGCAGCCCGCCGCGTCGCCCGACGACCGCCAACCGCGGGGTGGCCGTCCGGGTCGGGACTGAAGGGGGCGGCCGGCTGCCCGACCCCGGGCGACGCAAGCGCTGGAGCGAACGACCGCCGGGAGCGAAGCGCACAGCCAGCGCCGGGAGGACTGTCGGCCGGGACTTTCCGGCTGTTCAGGCCCGTGTCGACGCCTCTCGGACTCGAATCGCCGACGTTCTCCTAAGTTAACTGGATCTCGGCATGATCCCCATAATTTATTTACCGCCCCTCTCATCGCTACAAATATGTTAGGTGGGTTACGATCCGTGCTCGGCGGGGGGGGAGGGTCGGACACGTACACCGAGTGCCGTCGCTGTGGCTGTACGCTCGACCACGGCACCGGCGACTGTCCGTACTGCGGGACCGACTCGGTCGCCCGGTACGAACTCGGCTGACACGGGAGGCAACGCCGGCGTTCGGGCGGATGTCGGCGTTGAGACGGGGCCGCGGACTCGCTCCAGTGGGCGAGTGTGCGGCCGTCGTTCCCCTCGGTGGTGAGATGTACTCTGTGACGGTCGAAGCGGGAGCGAGTGTCGTGTTGACTCACGGGAAGCGATGTACTTGTCCCGACGCTCTTCGGTAGACTGGCGGAACTAGCGGAATACGTTGACGGCGATACGATCAACCAGCCCGTGGATCGGTACTCCAGTAAGGGTGAGTGACCCGAGGCAACCGTAGGTACGAGCGGCCTGCTCCAAGCCCTGCTTGGAGAGGCCGCGGAACGTCGCCAACCCCGGCTGGAGCACCGACCAGAGACACTCTGCTTGGGTCGTGTGGACGCCCTCGTCGGAACCGTATCCGTCGTCGTGGACGACGTATCGGTGATCGTGCTCCATACCTCGGTAGGCTGGGCATCCGTCGGTCCAGACCTCTCCCAGCGGCTGGGAGAGGCCGTCGGCCTCCTCGATACCCGGCCCGAGATCGTCCTCGCAGTCGTTCCCTGTTGACGTCCGCATTCGTTGCATCCGCGTTTGCCCACCACGGAAGCCCCCAGAAAGGTTCGCCGATGATCAGTTCGATGTCGTCATCGACCATCCCTCGGGCTGTCTCATTGACACGGGCGAGTGCGCCATCCGGATCGAGCACCCACGTCGCAGTTCGCGAATCGTTGAAGATCGCGTCGAACTGTCTGCTCGTTCTCGTTGCGTGGCCGACCGCTGTGCGGATCGGATTGCACGTTCGGTTCGTTCGATGAGTTCGTTGGTCATCCGTGCTGGCGGATCCGTGATGTAATCGGTGACACTGGCTTCGACAGCCTCGCTGGCGATGGCTTCACTCCCAGCGGTAGTCGCGAGTAGGACGGGAAGCGTGGTGGTTTCCCCGCGGATTTCTCGAAACAGGTCGAGTCCAGTCGTCTCTTCGAGCGAGTACTCGCTGATAAGACGGTCCGTCCGTCGCCTCCGGACGATGTCGATGGCCTCCGCCTTGGTTCGAACGTGTTGTACACTTGCATCAGTCCGTGTTTCGAGCGTCGCGGTGAATTCGGTGAGCCAGTCATCCGTCCCGACGAGCAACACGGTCGACGAATCGCCGTACCGTCGTACTCCAGTCACGACCGAGCGATGGGCGACAGAAGGCTCGTATCCGACCATTTCGCCAGTCGTTCCGGACTGGCGAACGGTCGCTGCTATCGGGGCAGGTGC
>PXRQ01000043.1:33435-93011 GCA_003022005.1 Halobacteriales archaeon QS_5_70_15 | reverse complement strand
GCGTGCTCGAACTGGACGGCGCCGCGTTCGAACTGTTCGAGACCGACGAGGGCCGCTGGCGCTGGCGGCTCGTCGACGACGGGACCGCGCTCGCGACGACACCCCGGCGGTTCGAAACCGAGGGGGATGCCGAGGCGGACGTCGAGGCGGTACGGGAGCTGACGGGCGAGGCGCGCCTGCTCGACCTCGAGGAGGGCGGGTTCGAGATCCGCGAGGACGACGGGGCGTGGCGCTGGCGGTTCGTCACCCCGAGGACACGCCGCTGGTCGAGAGCCCCGACCGGTTCGAGTCCCGCGAGGCCGCGGAGGCGGACGCCGAACTGGTGACGTGTGACCCGGCGGAGTTCGCGGTCGTCCACGCCGACGCGGCCGCCTTCGAGGTGTTCGAGCGCGGCCCGGGCCGGCGCTGGCGGCTGGTGGGGCCGACCGGCGAGTGACGGTGACCGCCCCCGGGGAGTTCGACGCCCAGGGGCCGGCCGAGTCGAGCGCCCGGGCGTGCTCGAACTGGACGGCGCCGCGTTCGAACTGTTCGAGACCGACGAGGGCCGCTGGCGCTGGCGGCTCGTCGACGACGGGACCGCGCTCGCGACGAGCTTCCGGGCACACGACGACCGCGAGGACGCCCGGAGGGCGATGGCGACCGTCAGGGAGCACGCCCCCGACGCCCCCAACGCCCCCAACGCCCCCAACGCCCCCGAGGTGACCGTCGAGCGATCCGAGACGGACGCGGACACGGCGTCGGAGGCGTAAACCGGTCGAGGGCGCTCCCCGGGCTCCGGGAGGCATCCCCTACTCGACGCGGAACGCGGGCTCCTCTCCGAGGGGCCGTCGTCCGTCCCGTCCGACCTCACTCGACGCGGAACGCCGGCTCCTCGACGTTCTCCGATCGGCACTCCGGACACCGAGACGGCCGGTTGACGAGGTCGTCGAAGCCGGTGAACCCGCAGTCCCGGCACTCCGGGGGCGCGACCAGGAGCCGCTCGTCGCCCTCGCTCGCGAGCGACTGGGCGATGTGCTCGACGTGGGTGAGCGCGTCGGCGGTGGTGATGTCGAACTCGTTGGCCAGCGTCCCGGCCCCCGCGGTCCCGCCGCGGAGGAAGTCGGCGATGCGCTGGCGCGTCGTCCGGTCTGCGCCCTGCATGGCCGGACGGTGGGTTCGACGGCGTATATCCCTTGTCGTGATACGGTCGTGCGTAACGATGTACCGGCGATCAACCCGGACGGGTCGGCGATCATCTGTAAAAGACTACGCACGACCGTATGAGCCGGTACGGTCACTCGTGTCGGGGTCCTGCCGCGGCTGTCCGGCGGTCGTCCGGAAGTGACGCAGCCGCCCGTGTATCCCCCGCGAGCGGCCGTTCTACCCGGAGTTCGCGAAGGGGAAGTGCTTTACCCGGCCGGTATGACAGTGACGGGCATGGAAGCAGTAGTGCTAGCGGGAGGGTATGCGACCCGCCTTTGGCCGATCACGAAGCACCGGCCGAAGATGTTCCTCCCCGTCGGCGAGACGACGGTCATCGATCGGATCTTCGACCAGCTCGAGCAGGACGACCGGGCCGGGAAAGTGTACGTGAGCACGAACGAGCGGTTCGCCGGGGACTTCGAGGAGTACCTCGACGAGCGCGACTTCGAGAAGCCGGTCCTCTCTGTCGAGGACACGAGCGCCGAGGACGAGAAGTTCGGCGTCGTCGGCGCACTCGCCCAGCTGGTCGAGCGCGAGGGGGTCGACGACGACCTGCTGGTCGTCGCAGGGGACAACCTCATGGGGTTCGACCTCCGTGACTTCCTCGACCACTTCGAGGAGAAGGGGACCGCTACGCTCGCCGCCTACGACGTCGGCTCGCTGGAGAAGGCCAAGTCCTACGGCCTCGTCACGCTCGAAGAGGGTCGGGTCGTCGACTTCCGGGAGAAGCCCGGCGAGCCCAAGAGCACGCTCGTCTCCATCGCCTGCTACGCGCTCCCGCGGGAGTCGCTGCGGTTCCGGGAGTACCTCTCGGACGACAACAACCCGGACGAGCCGGGCTGGTTCGTCCAGTGGCTCCAGTCCCAGGAGCCGGTCCACGCGTTCACCTTCGAGGACGCGTGGTACGACATCGGCGCGCCCGACTCCTACCTCGAGGCCGTCGAGTGGGGGCTCGGCGGCGGGAGCATCGTCGACGGCTCCGCGACCGTCGAAGACAGCGAGATCGGCGCGAACGTCCACGTCATGGCCGGCGGGCACGTGGAGGGCTCCTCGCTCGAACGGTCGGTGATCTTCCCCGGGGCGACCATCGTCGACTGCGAGGTCAGGGACTCGATCGTCGACGAGGAGGCCCACCTCGAGAACCTCGATCTGGACGGCGCCCTCATCGGGGCCCACACCCGGCTGACCAACCGCGACGACTAGCGGCGATACCCTTCCGATCCCTCCTGCCGGTCCCCGCGGACGGTTCCGCCCCCGCTACCCGAGCCGCGCGCCGGTCACCCGGAGGTGCCCCCGGTCGCCCTCCCAGACCCGCTCGTGCTCCAGCTCTATCGGCCGTGACATGTGGGGTCCGTCGACCACGAACGTCTCGAACTCCCCGCCCTCCCCGAGCAGGTGGACGCCGTACCGTTCGTTGAGCGACTCGAGGTCGGCGAGCGCGTCGGCGTCGAGCCGGCGACCGAGCCAGGAGCGGTCGAGGCCGCCCGCCGCCACCTGGAGGACCAGTATCTCGAAGCCGGCGTCGAGCATCGACTCGGCCAGTTCCCGGGGATCCTCGCCCCAGAGCGGGGCGAACAGCTCACAGCCGAGCCGGTCGGCCATCGCCCGGATCCGCGAGGTCTGGTACTCGCTCTCGACCGCGCCGGCGGTCAGCCCGCCGAGCCCGCCGAGCTCCCGGGCGAGGTGCTCGAGCGCCTCCTCCATCGGTTCCAGTTCGCGGTCGCCGCGGGCCGAGGAGTCCTCGTCCTCGGGTGCTCGCGCGTCGAAGTCGGCCGGGTGGACGTCGACCAGCGGGAGGCCGATGCTCTCGGCGGCGAGCGAGGCGAGTTCGGTCGCCGGGACGTGGTACATGAACGACTCGCCCTCGGGGTGGACGGTGAGGAGCCGCTCGACCGGCAGGCCCTCCTCGAGCGCGCGGTAGAGCGCCCACGAGGAGTCCTTCCCCCCCGAGAAGAGGCTCACCCAGGGCGGGTCGGTGTGCGTCCGGGTCATGGATCGGGTAGTCGACGGGACGGTTTACCGTCGTCGGTCCGGCGTGGCGACGTCGACCCGTCTCTCGACCGCCGGGACGGTCGGTCCCGTCCGGGTCGAGCCCTCCCGGGCGGGAGCGCGCGAGCGTCGGACGCCGGCCGGTCACGTCCGGAGCCGATCCTCCCGTTTTTATATCGCGTTCAGCGGTTTACGATTCGCCCCTCGAAATCGCCGGTCGGAGGGCCTGAAACCGTATGACGGGCGTCTGACGGCGGCGATAGATACATATGAGGCACACGCCAGGCGCCGATAGTATGGACTCGCTGATCGAGGACGCCATCGAGGAGGCGGAGGAGGACCGGGCGGATGGGGAAGCCCGGGCCAACGGGGCCGAGAGCGACGCATCGCCGAACACGTCCGGGACGGTGACCGACGAGGAGCTGGCCGAGGTCATCACGGACCTCGAGACGGAGATCACCGTCTTCGGCTGTGGCGGTGCCGGCGGGAACACCGTCACCCGGATGGCCCAGGAGGGCATCCACGGCGCCGAACTCATCGCCGCGAACACGGACGCACAGCACCTCGGGCGACAGGTGACCGCCGACCGGAAGATCCTCATCGGCCGCCAGCGGACCGGGGGTCGGGGCGCCGGGAGCGTCCCGAAGATCGGCGAGGAGGCCGCCCAGGAGAACATCGAGGACATCCAGGCCTCCATCGACGGCTCGGACATGGTGTTCATCACCGCCGGACTCGGCGGCGGGACCGGCACCGGGAGCGCCCCGGTGGTGGCTCAGGCCGCCCAGGAGGCCGGCGCGCTCACCATCGCCGTCGTCACCATCCCCTTCACCGCGGAGGGCGAGCGCCGCCGGGCGAACGCCGACGCCGGCCTCGAACGGCTCCGGGCGGTGGCCGACACGGTCATCGTCATCCCGAACGACCGGCTGCTGGATTTCGCGCCGAACCTGCCCCTGCAGGACGCGTTCAAGATCTGCGACCGGGTGCTGATGCGCAGCGTGAAGGGAATGACCGAACTCATCACCAAGCCCGGGCTGGTGAACGTCGACTTCGCCGACGTGAAGACCATCATGGAGAACGGCGGCGTCGCCATGATCGGGCTCGGGGAGTCCGACTCGGAGAACAAGGCCCAGGACTCGATGCGGTCGGCCCTGCGGTCGCCGCTGCTGGACGTCGAGTTCGACGGCGCCAACTCCGCGCTGGTGAACGTCGTCGGCGGGCCCGACATGGCCATCCAGGAGGCCGAGGGGGTCGTCGAGGAGATCTACGACCGGATCGACCCCGAGGCCCGCATCATCTGGGGCGCCTCGGTCAACCCCGAATTCGACGGGAAGATGGAGACGATGGTCGTCGTCACGGGCGTCGAGAGCCCGCAGATCTACGGCAAGAGCGAGGCCGAGCGCGAGCAGCGCGCCCAGCAGGGCGGCCAGGGTCGAACCGCCACCTCCGACGGCGGCATCTACTTCGTCGAGTAACGCCGACGCCTCCTCCGTCCCCGTCGATCGGGTACCCGCCGAGCGATTGCTCCCCTCGGCGTTCGTGGGCTCCTCCATCGCGTGATCCCTCGGCGGTGCGCTTCCCCGTCGCGTGCTCCTCCTGACCGTGCTCCCGGGAGCGGTGTGTAACCTCCCGTGCGGACCAACAGGTAGAAAAAGCCCGACGAGGAAGTTCGGTGTATGGAAGTCCCGAAAGACCTCTCCTCGTACGCCCGCGTGCTCAAGCTGGCGAGCACGCCCTCGACCGGGGAGTTCTCGCAGGTCGCGCTCATCGCCGGTGCCGGCATCATGCTGGTGGGCCTCCTCGGGTTCGTCATCTTCGTGTTCATGTCGTTCGTCCCGGGAGGTGTCTGAGATGGGCATCTTCGCCGTCAAGACGACCGCGAGCCAGGAGCGCACCGTCGCGGACATGATCATGAACCGCGAGGAGCCGTCGATCCACGCCGCGCTCGCGCCCGACCAGCTCACCTCCTACGTGATGGTCGAGGCCGAGGACGACAGCGTCTTCGAGCGCATCCTCGACGAGATCCCCCACGCCCGCGGGGTCGTTCCCGGGATGTCCTCAATCGCCGAGGTCGAGCACTTCCTCTCGCCGAAGCCGGACGTCGAGGGGATCGCCGAGGGCGACATCGTCGAACTCATCGCCGGCCCGTTCAAGGGCGAGAAGGCACAGGTCCAGCGCATCGACGAGGGCAAGGACCAGGTCACGGTGGAGCTGTACGAGGCGACGGTCCCGATCCCCGTGACCGTTCGCGGGGACCAGATCCGCGTGTTGGATAGCGAGGAACGCTGAGGCGCTCCTCGACCTCCTCGCTCGCTTCGCTCGCGTGGGACAGCGAGGAACGGCGGGCAGTGCGTGACCGACCAGGGGGAGGCCACGGGAAGGGAGCGGAGTGAAACGACCCGCGAGCGGAGCGAACCGTTCCTCGTACAGGTCGAGCGGCGAGCGGTAGCGAGCAGCGAAACGGCGTGGCCGAAATCCGCTTCCGGTCCGGTCGGGGGACGACGACTACCCGTCGTTCCCGTTCACCCGCTCGACGACGGCCTCGACGTCGACCGCCGTCTCGATCTCCTCCCGGATCGACTGCCGGTGTCTGATCCCCTCGGCGTCGGCGTCGTAGGCGCGGACGTACTCGGCGCGGTTGTGCTCGTCGAAGACGTGGCGGATCGCGAAGTAGCCGTCGGGGATCCGGGCCCCGCAGACCTCACACCGGACGGGCTCGTGGCCGGTCGCCTGGTGGACGAGGAGTTCGGCGGCGGCGTCCGCGCGGTGGCCACAGCCCTCGATGGCACACTCCCACATACGTGTGGCGACCGCAGGACGGGACAAAACCGTTCCGGGCGACAGACGGCCCGAGTGGTATCGGAGTTCCGTAACCGCGAGAGCGAGGTCGATGGCGAGGCGTCGTACCTCCACCTGTTCGACGAGGCCGAGGAGCTTGTGGATGCGGATCAAGCGGGGAGCGGAGTCGTACGACACCGACAAGGAGCACCACGCGATGCTCCGCAGGACGCTCGTGGACGGGTGGGCGGAACTCGAACCGGTTGCGCACTTCGTCAACCCGGGGTCGCGGTAGCCGGCCGCTTTCCGGGGGTGTCCCCCGGGACCGGCGTCGGAACGCCGGTCCCAGAAGGTAGAAGACGGTCGGACGCGGAGGGGATCGTGTTGTACGTCGCCGCACGGGGGTTCGACTTCGAGATCGACGCGACCCGGATAGCCGAGGCCCCGTCGACGGTTCGGCGCCAGGTCCGCGAGTACGACCGCGGCGAGCGCGAGTGGTTCGACCTGACCGTCGAGTTCCCCGACTCGTTCGCCGGCCGAGTGATGGAGAGGATGGCGACCATCCCGTACGGCGAGACGCGGACCTACGGCGAGCTCGCCGACACCGTCGGGAGCTCGGCGGTCGCCGTCGGGTCCGCCTGCGGCCGGAACCCGGTCCCGGTCGTGGTTCCGTGTCACCGGGTCGTCGGGGCGGACTCGCTCGGGGGGTTCTCCGCCGAGGGTGGCGTCGCGGCCAAGCGGGCGCTGCTCGACCACGAACGGGGGTTCCGAGGCGTCCAGTCGGACCTCGGGGCGTTCCGGTGACCGACTCCCGAATCCCCGATCGCTGTCGGTCGTACCCGTCCGCACGCGCGACAGGTCCACGGACTCTCCGACGCCGTCGGGGGGGGGTCCGAGCCACGCCGCCAGCGGAGGGGACGAGCGCGGCGTCGCTCGGCTTCGCCTCCCGACGGCGCCGCGTGAGCACCCTCGGCGGGCGAGCGTCGCCACGTCCGCCCCGGGAAACGGCAAGGCTAAACCCGGCTCGTCCGAACGCCGGCGCGTGACCGGGTTCCGCGTCGATCCCCACGTGAAGCTGCTCGACGAGCGGGTCGCCGCCCGGGCGAAGCGGCGGGGTATCGACGCGCTGGTGTACGCGCCACACTTCACGCGACTGCCGGACGTCGGGTCCCGGGCCCGGCGGTTCTCGGACGACGAACTGACGGTGGTGCCGGCCCGGGAACTGTTCACGGGGGGCTGGCGGAACCGCAAGCACGTCCTCGCGCTCGGGCTCTCGGAACCGGTTCCGGACTTCCTCCCCCTCGAGACGACGATGCGGGAACTCGAGCGCCAGGACGCGGCCGTGCTCGTGCCCCACCCCGAGTTCGCGACGGTGAGCCTCGACGCGACCGACCTCGACCGCTACCGGACCGTCGTCGACGCCGTCGAGGTGTACAACCCGAAGCACTGGCGCCGACACAACGACCGGGCGCGCGAACTCGCCAGGGAGACGGGACTCCCGGCGTTCGGCTCGTCGTACACCCACCTCCGGTCGAGCGTCGGCGAGGTGTGGACGGCGTTCGAGGAGCCGCTCGACTCGGTCGATGCGGTCGTCGACGCGTTCCGCGAGGGCCTCCCGCGGCGGGTGTTCCACCGTCGCGGGCGGGTCCACGCGGTCCGCTGCCGCGCGGAGTTCGCACACCTCGGGTGGGAGAACTCCTGGGAGAAGTTCGAGCGCGTGGTCCTGAACGGACGCGAGCCGACCCACCCGAGACACCCCGCGTACGGTGGCCGGTTCGAGGCCGACGCCGTCTACTGAGTGTACGGGATCGACTCGACGATCCGCCCGAGGAGGTCGGGGGCGACGTGGACGAGGATTACGGCGACGGCGAGCTCGAGCGCGGTGACGGACAGCGTGACGGCGTTGGCGAACCGGCTGCTGGTCGTGACGCCGGTCGGCGAGCCGTACTCGCGGTCCGACAGGGGGTAGAACAGCGCGATGCCGCGCTTGCTCCCGAGCACGTCGAGGACGTAGTGGGTGAGCACGCCGAGCCAGACGAACTGGAGGTTCCCGAAGTAGAGCGGGAAGCCGACGAACACCCCCAGCGTGAGGAGGTTGTGCAGCGTCTTCCGATGCTTGCCGAAGGCGGTATCGACGTCGGGGAACAGCGCCCCCAGGACGACCGGGACGGACACCTCGGCGATGGTCCGGAAGGTCGCGAGGTCGCCGGCCGGCTCGAGGACGTACCCCAGCCCCACCGCCAGGAGGGCGGCGTTCAGCACGTGGCCCTGCTTGTTCATCGTCGGAGCCGACGGGGGTCGGACGCACAAGGGTTTCCGTCCGAACGTGCTATGCCCGGTCCTCGACGGCCGAGAGACAGTCCCGGAGCGCCTGCCGGGCGAACCGCTCCTTGCACTCGTGGCGGTCGCCGTCGAACTCGTAGCGCTCGACGGTCGTGGTCGAGCTGTCGGTCCCCCACTCGTCGGCGTAGGCGACCCCCACGAACACCGACCCCACGGGCTTCTCGTCGGTTCCGCCCTCCGGACCCGCGACGCCCGTCGTGGCGACCCCCCAGGTCGTGTCGGCGGTGTCCCGCACGGCCGCGGCCATCCGCCGGGCGACCGGCTCGCTCACGGCCCCGTGCTCGTCGAGCGCCTCGCGGGGGACGGCGAGCAGCGCGCGCTTCGCCCGGTAGGAGTAGGCCACCACCGCCCGGTCGAAGTAGTCGCTCGATCCCGGGACGTCCGTCAGGAGCGACCCGGCGAGCCCGCCGGTTGCCGACTCGGCGACCGCGATCGTCTCCCCGCGCTCGCGGAGGGCCTCGCCCAGCCGCTCCTCGATCGGCGGGTCCGCTGCGTACTGGCGCATACGTCGACACCGGGCGAGCCGGACATGAATCCCACGACCGTCCAGCGATCACGTCCGGGATATAGCTGTCGTCGGGTCGTGAGACTGAAGTCGGCCTATCCCCTCGTTCGTGTATGGGTGCCGTGGTGGACGTCGCGCTCACCGCCGTGATGGTCATCATGCCCGCGGCGATGTTCATCGGCCTCTGGCGGCTCCTCGTGAGGATGCGCGACGACGAGCTCATCGAGCGCCTCGACCAGCGGATGAAACACGCCGACGGCGCGGGATGGCCGGGACCGACCGCCGCCGGGAAATCCCCGCTCGAGCCCTCCGACCTGGATCCCGAACTCGACGGGCGGATCGCCCGGCGGATGCGGCGGGAGGACCGGACGATCCGGTGCCCCGACTGCGGGACGCCGAACGGGCCACGCGACGAGGAGTGCCGGTCCTGCGGGACCGAACTCCGGGACGCCGACGGGGACGGCCTCCTGGCCCGGTTCGGGCGCTGATCCGGTCCCGGACGGGCCGATCGATGGCTAGACGGCTCGGCCGCACGGTCCGTACCGATGCGACTACGCGGACTGGCGGTCGCCCTCCCGCCGCTCTCCCCGGGCGACCCCGGCTCCCCGACCCCCCCTTCCGGGAGCCGACGTCCGGGACGCGGTGCTCCCGCCCTCGTACCTGAACCCTCGGTCGTGACCGACGGGTACTCGTGTCCGGCCCGCGAACCGCGGTCGATGAGTGACCTCCACGTCGAGGCTGTCGAGTCGCTCGACGACGCCGACGTCCCTCGCGGGGTCGACGCCCCGAAGTACGTCCTCTACGGCGGGAAGGGCGGCGTCGGGAAGACGACGATGGCGGCGGCGACGGCACTCGCCTCCGCCCGCGACGGGACGCCGACGCTCGTCGTCTCGACGGATCCAGCCCACTCGCTGTCGGATTCGCTCGGCACCGAGGTGCCCGCCGAGCCCGACCGCGTCCACGACGAACACCCCCTGTACGGCGTCGAGATCGACCCCGAGGCGATGCAGGAGGGACCGTTCGCCGGCGGCGAGATGAACGTCGACGGCCCGGGCGGGCTCGGGGGGATGCTCGGCGGCGAGGGCGGTCCGTTCGGTGGCGGCGAGGGCGGTCCGTTCGGTGGCGACGACCCCGACGGGAGCGTCGGTGACCCGCTCTCGGGGCCGATGCCCGGGGCGGACGAGGCGGCCGCGATGCAGCTGCTCCTCCGCTATCTCGACGACGACCGGTTCGAGCGGGTCGTCGTCGATACGGCCCCGACCGGTCACACCCTCCGACTGCTCGAACTCCCCGACGTCATGGACTCGATGGTCGGGCGGCTGCTCTCGTTCCGCGAGCGGCTCTCCGGGATGTTCGACTCGATGACCGGGATGTTCGGAGGGGACGACCCGGGGACGGGCGGGGGGATGGGGGCCGATCGGGGGATGGAGGACCTCCGCGAACTGTCCGCGCGGGTCGAGCGGCTCCACGACGCGCTGCGCGACCCCGAACGGACGGACTTCAGGGTCGTGATGGTCCCCGAGGGGATGAGCGTCGTCGAGAGCGAACGACTCGTCGAGCGGCTCCGCGGGTTCGGTATCCCGGTCGGGACCATCGTCGTCAACCGGGTCATGCAGGACCTCGCCGAGGTCTCGGGGATCGAGACCGACTGGTTCGTCGCCCCCGACCTGGAGTCCTGCGCGTTCTGCCAGCGACGGTGGGAGGTCCAGCGGAACGCCCTCTCGCGGGCACAGGACCTCTTCCGGGCGGTCGAGGTGAAACGCGTCCCGCTGTTCGCCGAGGACGTCCGCGGCGAGGAGACCCTCCGGGTCGTCGCGGCCTGTCTCGACTAGCAGGACCGGTCTCTCCCCGCTATCGTCGACTGACCGCCTTGGCGACGACGAGGCCGAGCCCGACGATCATCAGGCCGATGAGCGTCTGGAGTCCGGCGCCGCCGAGCGCGCCGCCGTTCGCGAGGATCCGGACGCCACCGGCGATGAACAGCGCGCCGACCAGGGTGTGGAAGGCGATGACCGCCCACTCCACCCTGCCGTACCCGGAGACGTCCGCGAACCGACCGATGCTCATGTGCGATCGTTGAACCGCGGCCGTGAAAAGCCCGCCGGGACCGGCAGTCCGGGGAGCGTCCGTTGTAGAACCGGGAGTTCGTCACTGGAGTCGCGGCTACAGCCGGGGCTTTCGAGGTGGTACTAACGGCCCCATCCGTCTGTTGGAACGCAAGTACGAACGTCACTCGATCTATCACCCGAAAACAACTAGAACGCGGAGGTCGTTGACGTTCGTTCCCGTTCGCCCCGAGCGGAGCAGCGCCCCTCGCTCCTCGAGGAACGGGCCGGCGTCGTGGGCGGCGAGCGCCCCCCGGGCGGCGTCGGCGTCCCCGGACTCGACCGTCGAGGCGTGGACGAGCGCACCCGCCGCATCCGTCGCCCCGTCCCGGCCGTCCGTGTCGACGCTCGCCAGTACCGCTCCCTCCGGGAGTTCGATCGCGGCCCGGAGCGCGAGCTCCTGGTTCGGCCCGCCCTCGCCAGGGTCCTCGCCGAGGGTCACCGTCGTCTCGCCGCCCGAGAGCACGACCCCCAGGACCTCGACGGGCTCGCCGGTGTCCAGCGCCTCCTCGGCGACGGCGACGTGGGTGAGTCCCGCGGCGGTCGCCTCGCCGCGGAGCCTGGCCGAGAGGAGTCGCGTCGCATGGCCCCGCTCCGCAGCGACCGTCCGGGCCGCCTCGATCGCCGTATGGCCGCCGATCAGCACGTGGTTCGAGACCCCGTCGAAGAGGGGGTCGTCCGGTCCCGGCGTCTCCTCGATCTCGCCGGCGACCCCTCGGTCGATCCGCTCGCGTATCGATGCCGGCGCGTCGACGCCGTACCGGTCGAGGACGGCCCGCGCGTCGGCGAACGTCGATGGGTCGGGCGCGGTCGGTCCGCTCGCGACGACGGCGGGGTCGTCGCCGACGACGTCGCTGACGAGCAGGCCCACGACCGTCGCCTCGCCGGCGGCCCGCGCCAGCCCGCCGCCCTTGATCGCCGAGCAGTGCTTGCGGACGGCGTTCACCTCGTCGATGCTCGCGCCCGAGGCCAGCAGCGACTCCGTGACTGCCCGGAGGTCCGCGAGCGAGACGCCCTCCGTGGGCGCCGCGAGCAGCGCCGACCCGCCGCCCGTGACGGCTGCGAGCACGAGCGTCCGTTCGTCGGCGCCGCGCGCGAGCTTGAGTACGCGGCGGGCGCCCGCGACCGAGCCTTCATCGGGGACGGGGTGGCCGCCGATGTGGACCGCCACCCGGTCGGAATCGGCCGGCGCGTCGAGGACGACCGCGCCGCCGTCGATGCGGTCGCCGAGCAACTCCTCGAGTACCCGAACCAGCCCGCCCGCGGCCTTCCCGCCCCCCAGGACGAGCACGCGGTCGTAGTCCGAGAGGTCGTACGTCTCGTCCCGAACGCGGAGCGTTCCGTCGGAGAGCGAGAGGTGGCGCTCGACGGCCCGCTCCGGCCGGGCGGCCTCGATGCCGGCCTCCAGACAGTCGAGCGCGAGTTCGTGTGCGGGCGAGCGGGCGTGACGCTCGCGGTCCTCGAAGGTCGTGGTCACGGTCGCGGTCTCGGTCGCGGTTGCGGTCATGGTCATGGCCGCGGGAGCTTCCGGAGCAACGCGAAGGCGGCGTCGCGGAGCCGGTCGGGGAGGAACCGGCTGTAGAGCGCGAGCCGCGCGAGGTTCCCGACCGGGTAGCGCGCCCGCGGGTCCGGCGAGGCGGCCGCCTCGAGTATCACCGTCGCGACCGCCTCCGGTGGGAGCGCGAACGGGCTCTCGCTCCCGACGACCCCGAGGTCCCGCCGGAACTCGTAGACGGGCTCGTAGGCGTCGGTCCGGTCGACGGAGCCGAGTTCCTCGTCGGCGTTCTCGTAGAACGCCGTCTCGACGGCGGCGGGCTGGACCACGACCACGTCGACGCCGAACGGCTCGACCTCCGCCCGGAGGGCGTCGCTCATCCCCTCCAAGGCGTGTTTGGACCCGGCATACCCGCCGACTCCCGGCGCCGAGAGCCGGCCGGCGATGCTGGAGACGTTGACGATGGTGCCGTCGCCCGCCTCGCGCATGTGGGGGAGGACGGCCCGGGCCAGTCTGTGAGGGCCGTAGACGTTCACGTCGAACTGACGGTGCAGCAGGTCGTCGGTGACGTCCTCCAGCGGTCCGTGCTGGCCGTAGCCGGCGTTGTTGACCAGCGCGTCGATCCGGCCGTCCCGCTCCACCATGCGGGAGGCGACCCGCTCGACGTCCTCGCGGTCGGTCACGTCGAGCGTGTTGAGGTCGCACCCCTCGCGCTCGCCGAGCGTCTCGATGTCGGCGGGGTTCCGCGCGGTGGCGTACACCTTCCAGTCGTCCTCGAGGAACGCCTCGGCCGTCGCCCGCCCGATCCCCGAGGAACACCCCGTTATCAGGACCGTCCTCCGCGCCCCGACCGTCTCGCTCATGGGCCGGGAGTCGGCGGGGGTCCTCATAGTGGTTTCCCGTTCGACGCGGGCGGAGGTGAGACGGAACGAACCGAGTCGATACAGCCCCGGAAACGATCTCGAAAGCCCCCGCCGGCTCACCGGCAACCGAGCGACGCGGCGGCTTCGCCGCCGGGCGCGGCCCCTTTCATACGGTCGTGCGTCGTCCGTTACCGACGATCGCCGATCCCGGCCGGGCGATCGCCGGTACATCGTTACGCACGACCGTATCAGTCCCGCCCGGATCGGTTTCTCGGGATGCATTCGCCCGTCCGGACTACCGGTCGTCGAAGTCCCGACCGCCTCGTCCCTGCAACTCCCGTTTCACCTCGTCAGCGTAGGTGTCGGCGAGCCGGGTCGGCTCGGGGAGCTTGTACTCCCCGCCACAGCGCTCGACAAGGTTGACCGCCGTCTCCGCGGAGACGCGGTGGCCCGGCGAGACGTACAGCGGGTTGATCCGCCGCGAGTCGGCGTACTGGCGGGACTGGTAGGCGTAGCCGACGACCGTGCCGGACTCCACCGCCATCCGGTCGTCGGCCTCGACCGGCACGCGGGCACGCTCCGGGAGCCCGTCGACCGGTTCCCGGGGCTCGCCACAGAGCAGCGACTTCGCCACGCCCAAGGCGGGCCGGTCGACGAGGACGCCGACGTGGGCGGCGAGGCCGGCCTCGCGGAAGTGGATCCGGCCGGAGCCGTCGAGCACCAGCAGGTCGGGGTCGGTTTCCAGTTCCGCGAGCGCGGCGAGTATCGGCCCGCCCTCGCGGAACGCGAGCAGGCCCGGGAGGTACGGTATCGAGAGCGACGTGACGGCGTGGACCCGCTCGACGACGGCGTCCCCCCGGAGGACCACGACGGCGCTGACCGCCCGCTCGGGCTCCCGGTCGGTGAGGAAGGCCTGGTCGACGCCGGCCACGAGCGGCCCGTTCCGGGCACCGACCCGTGCCGGGTCGAACGGGAGGCCGTCCTCGAACCGTGCCTCGCGGGCGATATCGCGCTGGAGCTCCTCCATCCCGGCCCGGGGGAGCGAGGGGTCGGGGACGAACCGCTCGCGGTCCGGACGGGGCTCCATCTCAGAACCGGCCGCGCCCGGGACCGCCCATCCCGCCCCCGCCGCGGCCGAACTGGAGGTCGGACGGCGAGCGGACCTCGCCCTTCACTCGCTGCCCGTACGCGAGGCCGAGCACGAGCCCGATGAGGTGGGCGCCGTGAGCGACGTTGCCCAGAACGTTCTGGTTCGCCGCGAGGAGGCCGAACACGGAGATACCAGCGTACCCGAACGTCAGCAGCCATATCGGGACGGGAAGGATGAAGTAGAGGTAGACCTTTAAACCGGGATTCAGCACGGTCAGGATCCCGAGGACAGCGAGTACGGCTCCACTCGCTCCGAGAACTCCCGCCGTCAGCGGCTCCCCGATCAGGAAACTGATCCCGATCTGTCCGAGACCGGCGAGGACTCCGCTGGCCAGGAACAGCCCGAGGAACCGCTTCGAACCGATCCGCCGTTCGACGACGGGGCCGAAGAAGAACAGCACGATACCGTTCCCGAACACGTGGATGAAGGTGAACGGCGCGTGGGAGAAGACGCTCGTCACCCACGTCCAGACGTACTCGGGGTGGGCAGCCGAGAGGACGAACAGCGCCCGGAACGCCTCTCGCCCGAAGAGGATCAGCACGACGTGCTCGAGGACGAACACGATGGCAACTATCGCCAGCAGCAGGTAGGAGACGTTGCCGCGGAAGTAGCCGAGGAACCCGCCCGGGCCGGTGTCGACCGGGAGCCGCTCGCTCAGACCCGAGGACTGCCCGCCACGGTTCCGAACGCTGTCGTCGAAGCCGGAGTCGAACACGCCGTCGGGGTCGTCCCACTCGTTCATCCCGGTGCAGCTGTGGTTCTCGGGAAGCCGGTGTTCGGCGCAGTAGGTGCCGCCGCACCGCCCACAGTTGTACGGCAGGTCGACGCCCTTGCCGCACACGTCGCACTTTGCCATTACCCGGGGTAGGCGCGCCAGCGGTCAAAGGGGTTCGGGTCTGTGTCCTCGACTCTCGCGAACGCGGCTCTCATACGGATCGTCGTAGTCGTTTATGCCCGAACACGGACTCCGTTCGATTGATCGGGGGTAAATCGTTACAACGGTCCGTATCACTCGGGCGCAGGCTGGTGGGAGCGACCGTTCCGGAACGGGTGTTGGTCCCTGAACTCGGGGCCGTGGCGAGCCTACCAGGAGAGCCGCACGGGATCGCCGGGTTCGACGCCGAACGCCCGGTCGCCGCGACCCCGGTCGACTGCGAGCTCGACGTTGCCGTGGCTCCCCACGGTGACCACGCGGGTTCCGGGGTCGGCCTCGGCGTAGGCTCGGACCGCCGTCGCCGCCGCGTCGTTCACGACGACCGGCCCGCCGTAGCGGCCCTCCAGTACCCCGCCGGGGACGTTCGTGACGACGTTGCCGAACCCGTCGACGACCAGCACCTCCCCGCGGGTCCCGTCCGCCTCGACTGTCGGCTCGGGGAACGCGAGGTCCTCGTACTCGTCGATCGGGGCGACGCCGTCGAGCGATTCCAGGGAACCGACGCCGGCCTCGTGGACGCGGGCGGCGGCGGGGGCGAACACGTCCCGGCCGTGGAACGTGTTCGACTCCGGGGCGTCGTAGTGGACCTCGAAGACCTCGACCGTTCCGTCGTCTTCGTCGCCGCCGTCCGCGTGTCCGTCCGCGCGGACGGCGAGCGCCGACCGGTCGGTTCCGACGCCCGGATCGACGACCACGAGGTGGACCGCGGGCGGGAACCAGGGGAGGACCTCCCGGAGCCAGAACGCGGCGGCGCGGACGTCCTGCCGGGGGAACTCGTGGCTGACGTCGACGAGCCGCGCGTCGGTCCGGGAGAGGACGACGCCCTTCATCGCGGCGGGGTACGGCGGGCCGAAGTCCGAACTGAGGGTTATCATCGCTCGATCGGGCTACTCGCCGGCGACGTCGCCGTTCGTGTCGGTCTCGCTGATCTGCTGGATGCGCTCGACGCCGCCGGTCTCCCTGATGACCTCCGCGACCGGCGCGGGGACCAGCGACTCCCAGTCGGTGCCCGCGATCATCCGCTCGCGGACCTCGGTCCCCTCCCACTCCTCGCGGCGGAACATGGGGGACTGTCGCACCTCGACGCCGGCCTCCTCGAACAGCCGGACGACGAGCGGGTTGTTCGAGTAGGCGACGTCGAACGAGGGGGACATCGACCGGACGTGGCTCACCCACACCGAGTTCCGGTTGAGGTCCTCGATGGGGACGGCGTAGGTGACGAGGTCGGTGTCGAGGGTGGCCTTGGTGATCATCATGATCCGTTCGCCGGCGGTGAACGGGTTGCGCGCCGTGTGTGACTGGTCCGCGCTCCCGATACCGAGGACGAGTTCGTCGACCTCCTCGGTGATCCGGCGGACCATCTCGTGGTGGCCCTGGTGGTAGGGCTGGAAGCGCCCGATGTAGAACCCCCGGGTCATGGCCGACGTGTCGGGGGCGTGTTTTATAACTCTCGTGGCTCGCCGACCGGGAAACTGGACGCACGTCTGACGCGGCGCTGTCAGGCGGTTTGGGGGGGTGTCAAGGGTGGACACGGGGAGAAAGTATATCAGTCGACGGGCCCTCGCTACGGCCGAAGACACGGTTCTATGAGCGACGACGTGAATCCAGACGACGCGCCCGGTCCGAGCGGGAACGGCCGGGACAACAGCAACTCGCCGACGGGCCCGCCGGCCGACCCCGAGGACGTTACCGACGGGTCGGACCTCGGGAGCGACGTCGACGTCGGACCGGGTGCCGACTACGACCCCGACGAGGAGGACAACCTCCTCGGGGGGCTCGAGATCGACACAACGAACGACATCGAGGTCCCCGACCGGCTCGTCGACCAGGTCATCGGCCAGGACCACGCCCGGGACATCGTCCTGAAGGGGGCAAAGCAGCGCCGCCACGTCATGATGATCGGCTCGCCCGGGACGGGAAAGTCGATGCTTGCGAAGGCCATGTCACAGCTTCTCCCCCGCGAGGAGCTCCAGGACATCCTCGTCTACCACAACCCGGACGACGGCAACGAGCCGAAGGTCCGCACCGTCCCCGCCGGCAAGGGTGAACAGATCGTCGAGGCCCACAAGGAGGAGGCGCGCAAGCGCAACCAGATGCGCTCGTTCCTCATGTGGATCATCATCGCCGTGGTGTTCGGGTACTCGCTGCTGATCGCACAGCAGCTCCTCCTCGGCATCCTCGCGGCGGGTGTCATCTACCTCGCGTTCCGCTACTCCTCGCGGGGATCGGACGCGATGATCCCGAACCTCCTCGTCAACAACGCGGGCCGCCAGACCGCTCCCTTCGAGGACGCGACGGGTGCGCACGCCGGCGCGCTGCTCGGCGACGTTCGGCACGACCCGTTCCAGTCCGGCGGGATGGAGACCCCGAGCCACGACCGCGTGGAGGCCGGGGCCATCCACAAGGCCAACAAGGGCGTGCTGTTCGTCGACGAGATCAACACGCTCGACATCCGCTCACAGCAGAAGCTGATGACGGCCATCCAGGAGGGGAAGTTCTCGATCACGGGCCAGTCCGAGCGCTCCTCGGGCGCGATGGTCCAGACCGAGCCCGTCCCGACGGACTTCGTGATGGTCGCCGCCGGGAACCTCGACGCGATGGAGAACATGCATCCGGCGCTCCGCTCGCGCATCAAGGGCTACGGCTACGAGGTGTACATGGACGACACCATCGAGGACACCCCCGAGATGCGCCGGAAGTACGCCCGGTTCGTCGCACAGGAGGTCACCAAGGACGGCCGGCTCCCCCACTTCAACAAGGACGCCCTCGAGGAAGTGATCCTCGAGGCCCAGCGCCGCTCGGGTCGGAAGGGCCACCTCACGCTCGAACTGCGGAACCTCGGCGGGCTCGTCCGGGTCGCGGGCGACATCGCCCGCGCCGAGGACGCCGCCGAGACGAAACGCGAGCACGTCCTGCAGGCCAAGCGCCGCTCGCGGTCCATCGAACAGCAGCTCGCGGACGACTACATCGAGCGCCGCAAGGACTACGAGCTCAACGTCTCGGAGGGCGAGGTCGTCGGCCGGGTCAACGGGCTCGCGGTGATGGGCGAGGACTCCGGCATCGTCATGCCCGTCATGGCCGAGGTCACCCCCTCGCAGGGCCCCGGCGAGGTCATCGCCACCGGCAAGCTCCAGGACATCGCGATGGAGGCCGTCCAGAACGTCTCGGCCATCATCAAGAAGTTCTCCGACGAGGACATCTCCGAGAAGGACATCCACATCCAGTTCGTCCAGTCCTACGAGGGCGTGCAGGGCGACTCCGCGAGCGTGACGGTGGCGACGGCCGTCATCTCGGCGCTGGAGAACGTCCCCGTCGAGCAGGACGTCGCCATGACCGGGTCGCTCTCGGTGCGGGGCGACGTGCTCCCCGTCGGTGGCGTGACCCACAAGATCGAGGCCGCGGCCAAGGCCGGCCTCGATCGGGTCATCATCCCCGCCGCCAACGAGCAGGACGTCATGATCGAGGACGAGTACAAGGACATGGTCGAGATCGTCCCGGTCACGCACATCTCGGAGGTGCTGGAGGTCGCGCTCGCGGGCGAGCCCGAGAAGGACTCGCTCGTCGACCGCCTCAAGAACATCACCGGCTCCGCGCTGGACCGGCAGGTCGGCCGTTCGGGTTCGCCGTCGCCGCAGTAAGGTGACGAACTGGGCCGCGTTCGCCGGGATCGCGGTCGCGCTCCTCTTCCTGCTGCTCGCTCTCGCACGCGCCTCCCAGAGCCACGTCGGGCCGACGGTCACCCCCGCCGAGGCCGGGTGGCTCGCGGGGCTCCCCGACGGCGCGGACCACCTCGACGCCAGCGGCGCCCCCGGCCCGGCGGTCGACCGGAGCGAGCCGCTCTCGTCGCCGGGGTTCGTGCTCGTCAACGTCGCGCTCTCCCAGGGACTGTTCGGGGTCGTCCTCCTCCTCGGCGCGTGGTACACGGAGGTGCCGCCCGCGGCGCTCGGGCTCGGGAGCGACCCGCTCGCGACCGGCCCGCCGGCGGTCCTGTGGGGGCTCGCGCTCGGGTTCGCGCTCGCCGCCGCCAACGGGGTCGGCATGACCGTCGCCGAGCGGTTCGGCTACGACCCCGGGACGGAACTGCGGGAACTGCTCGCCCCCGAGACGCCGAGGGGGTGGCTGCTCCTGCTCGGGGTGGCGCTGCCGACCGTCGCCGTCGTCGAGGAGTTCCTCTTCCGGGCGGCGCTCGTCGGGGTGTTCGCCGCCGGCTTCGGCGTCTCGCCGTGGCTGCTCGCGGGGATCTCCTCGCTGGCGTTCGCCGTCGGCCACGGCGCCCAGGGGCCCGCCGGGATCGCCGTCACCGGACTGCTGGGGTTCGTCCTCGCGGCGGCGTTCGTCCTCACCGGGTCGCTGGTCGTCGTCGTGCTCGCGCACTACCTCGTCAACGCCGTCGAGTTCCTCCGCCACGAGGGCCCGACGCGGTGGCCCGCCGGGGGGTGACCGGCGCCGGCGGGGGACACCTACAGCCGCTCGACGAACTCGACGGCGTAGCCGTCGGGCGCGCGGACGAACGCGATCCGCACGTCCAGGTCCTCGGCGGTCTCGGGCCGCCGGAACACGTCGTGGCCGGCCGCCTCCAGCCGCTCGCACAGTCCGTCGACGTCCGCGACCGAGAGGGCGAGGTGGTCCATGCGGTCCCGCCGCTCGGGGGGTACTTCCCGTCCCGGCTCGGTCCGGAGCTGGATCGCGGCCCGCTCGCCGCCGACCACGACGTTGTCGATCCCGTTCCGCGTGTACGAGCGGTGCTCGTCGAGCCCGAGCGTGTCGACGAAGAACGCCCGGGACTCCTCGAGGTCCGACACCCAGACGGCCGTGTGTGCGACGTCCATGCCCGCCTCGTCCGGGGCGTGCCACAAAGGCGCTCTGTCGGTCGAGCGGGGCCCCCTTCGACCCACCGGTTGCCGAACGGGCTCGCAGTCGTGCGTAGTCAGTTACCGGAGATCGCCGACTCGATCCGAGCGGTCTACATCGTTACGCACGACCGTATCGGGCACGTCGCCTCGGATCACAGCCCCTCGAGCGAGCGCAGCCGCCGTTCGACCGGCGGCGGCGCGGCGGAGGGACCGTCCCGGACCCGGTGGTCGGGGACGACCAGCGGGGCGGGGTTCTCGTCGAGCGCCTGGCGGACCCGCTGGAGGTCGGCGTCGTCGTCGGGGTCGAGGTTCGACATCCTGGCGACCTGCTTCACGTTGGCGCTCCGACCGCAGGGCACCTCCCGGACCGCCGTGAGGATGCCGTGGTCGGCGGTCGCCGCGGCGAGCGCGACGGGCACGCCCCGGAAGTCGTCGCGCTTCCCCTCGAGGTAGGCGAACACGCGGTCGAGCAGTTCGTGGCCCCCGTCGGCCGAGGGATCCGGCGACTCGGGGAACGAGAGCGAGAGCAGGCGGCCGCCGGCGACGCCCACCTGCACGTACCGCCCGAGATAGTCGGACTCGCGAGCGTAGATGCCGGCGTCTTCGCCACCGGGGACCTCGGCGTCGTCCATACACCCGACTGGGTGCGAGCGGGTATCAAACTTGACCCGCCCACTCCCTCCCGTTCGCTCCGTCCCCTCTCACCCCGCCGGGGGTACCCGTCCCCTCGTGTCCCGGGGCCGCTTCGATCCGGTCCGCGTGCCGGTCACACCGCAGGCTCCGGGGCTACGTCGGGGGGACGGACGACTCCGCGGCGACCATCGCGTTGAGGACGATGCCGGTCAGCACGACCGCGGCGGCGAGGTAGAGACTCGTGAGAAGGATGATGACGCCACTGAGCGCACCGTAGACGGCGTACAGTGCGGCGTGGAGGGCGTAGAACCGGACGGCCGTGTGGAGGACCGTCCAGCCGAGCGAGGCGACGATCGCGCCAGGGAGTGCACCCCTCGTGGACGTGACCCGTTCCGAGGGGATGCGGTACAGCGGGAGGAACGCTACTGCGAGCGCGGTCCACAGCACGAGGAACCCCAGGCTCCCGGAGAGTGGATCGGTCGCCGGGAACTCGAAGAGCGTACTGATGGTGACGATGGCGAGTATCGCCATCCCGAACCCCCCGAGGACGGCGGTCGCGTCCCGGACCCGGGCCCGGAGCGACTGCCCGACGGACCCCTCGACCCGGGCGACCACCGTCCGGACGTCGCCGACGACGTTCGCGCCGCTCCAGACCAGCACCAGCACGCCGAGCGCCCCCGCGCCGGTCCGACCCGACGCCGTCGTCAGCGACCGGTCGACCAGCCGCCGGACCTCGGGGGTGAGCAGCCGGGGAACCGTCCGCGACAGATCCAGCGCGAACCGCTCGCCGACGACGGCGAACACCAGCAGGAGGAGCGGGACGAACGAGACGAACGCGTAGTAGGCGAGGGCGGCCGCCGGGTACCGTATCTCCTCCTCGTGGACGGTCCGGACGAGCGAGGCGACGAGATCGATACCCTCCGCCAGCCGGTCCATACGGGGGCTCGACGTCTCCGGGAAAAATATCCCCGGATCGTATCGGTCGTCGGATCCGGACGACCGGAGTAACGCGAACGGCCCGGGACCCCGCGGACGGCCGCTCGGCCGGCGAAGGGAAAGCCTCAATCGGGGATTCCGCGTACGTCGCGCCATGAGCACTGGACGCGAGCTTCCGGGGGAGACGGACGTCCTCGTGGTCGGCGGCGGTATCGTCGGAACCGCGGCGGCGTACTTCCTGGCGGCGGGGAGCGACCGCGGGGTGACGCTGGTCGAGCGGGACGGCATCGCCGCGGGGTCGACCGGCGACTCCTCGGCGATTCTCCGGCACCACTACGGCCCCGACGCGGTCTACACGCGGATGGCGGCGTGGAGCCACCGGTTCTACCGCGAGTTCGAGGCCGAGACCGGTCAGCCGCTCGCCCGCGCCGACAGCCCCCTCGTCCGGTTCGCCGCCGAGGGGACCGGGAGTGCCGACTACGTCGAGGCCGGCGAGCGCGTGCTCCGGGAGGAGGGGCTCCCCGTCAGCCGCTACGAGGCGGACGAACTCGGCGAGCAGTACCCGATGTACGACGGGGAGGTCCTCGACCGGTTCGACTTCGCCATCAGTGACGACAGCGCGGGCTACTCCGACGGGACGGACGCGGCGGGCGGGTTCGCCCGCGCCGCCGCCGAGGCGGGCGCCACGGTCGTCACCGGCGTCGGCGTCGAGTCGCTCCTCGCCGAGGACGGGCGCGTCGTGGGCGCGGGGACGACCGAGGGCCCGATCGAGTGCGAGGCGGTCGTCGTCGCCGCGGGCCCGTGGACGCCCGAACTCGCCGAGACGGTCGGCGTCGAGGTCCCCATCACGCCGACCCGCGAGCAGGTCGTCGTCCTCGAGCCGCCCGAGGATTACGTCGAGCGGTATCCCGACCGCACTCCCACCACCAGCATGCCCGGCGGGGAGTGGTACCTCCGCCCCGACTTCGGCGGGGGCGTCCTCGTCGCCACGCACCACTACTCCGAGGCGGTCGACCCGGACGACTACGACGAGGACCCGGACGAGTCGACGCTGCTCGAACTCACCGACGTCGTCGCCGAGTCCATCCCCGAACTCGCCGAGGCGGGGATCAGGGGCCGGTACTGCGGGGTCTACTCGGTCACGCCCGACCACGACTTCGTCATCGACGAGGTCGGCCCGGAGGGGTGTTACCTCGCCTGTGGCTTCTCCGGCCACGGGTTCAAACACGGCCCCGCGGTGGGTCGCATCGTTCGCGACCTCGTGGTCGACGGCGGAACGGACCTCGTGGACGCGGACTACTTCTCGCTCTCGCGGTTCGACGAGGACCCCGAGGGGCACGGCCTACCCGCGGACAGCGTGTAGGTCGGTTCTCTCATACGGTGGGTCTCGGGGACCGTGCTGGATCGGGGACAGGACTACAACCCGAGTGTTCGCCTACGACCCAAAACGGACGCTCAGCGGAGCGAGTGATTCGTCGTGACGAGTGGCCTGTTCGGCAGCATCGACGTTCGGTCGGGGCCGAGTGGTGAGCGTTCGATACGGGACACTGACGTCCCGGTTCTCACCCTTCCTCGGAGGACTTCGAATCCCCGTCCGGTTCCGTCCGTAACCGTCTCACCGGGTTCAGGTGCACGAGATGCGGATGCATCCCGATGCCGAACAACAGCAGCCCCATCCCGACGAGGATCAGGGGGAGGAGAACCGCGTCGACGGCGCTCGCCACGGAGTCGAGGTTGATCGGCAGTAGAGCGACGACCGAGAGGAGGAACGTACCGATGATCGCGGCGAGGCCGGCCCTGACGAGCCGAACGTAGTGGTCCACGTCCTGCAGCCGGGCTTCGATCCGTTCGGTACCGGGGGAATCGTCGTCCGGAGACATCTATCCGGGTCTACTGTAGTGTCCTCCTCGGGGTCGGGACGGCGAGAGAAGGGTCAGGGGAGTCCCGGCCGACTTCGCGATCAGGCGTTCGCCATCTGCCGGCAGGTCTCGGCACAGTCCCGCAGGACGTCCGCACAGACCTGGCAGTGGTCGGCGTCGTGCTGGCTGCACTCGTCGGCGCACGCCTCGCACGCCTCGGCACAGGCCTCGGCGAGCTGGCCGCTGTACGCCGAGCCCCGAGCCATGAACCGGGCGTGGAGCGACGTGAGGTCGGCCACGTCCCGGCAGAGCCGGGCGCACTCTTCCATCTCCGAATCGCCCAGACACTCGTCGGCGCACCACTCGCACACCTGGCTCGCTTCGTTGCAGTTCTCGATGCACTCGCGCTGTTCGTCGCTCAGGCTCCCGATCTTCGAGACGGTGTCTGATAGGGACATTACGTCCGACGTGTCATCGGGGAAGTTGACTAAGCGGTTGGCCTGCTGTCGCAAGGCCAATCCCCGACGGCAGCGCACCCTCCGGGACCTCGTGGTCGACGGCGGAACGGACCTCGTGGACGCGGACTACTTCTCGCTCTCGCGGTTCGAGGGGATCTCCGAGGGGCACGGACTCCCGGCGGACAACGTGTGAGCCGGTTCCGCCGGGATCGCCGAACGACGGTCTCACCTGGCGACTGTGCCCCGCAGAGGCTGTGCGTTCGTGACGACCGCTGGCCGCGAAAGCCGCGTGGCCTCCGACCCCTCGGGATCCGGTCGAGCGTGAGCATCTCGCGGCGGTCCGGAGGCGAGGGATCGCAGAGACGCCCCGGATCACGAGGATAGGATCCCGAGTTCCACGCCGAGGAGTCCGCGGAGTCGAAGAGCAGTCTACGAGCGGGGGTCGGCCACGGGACCCGTCGTCCTCCGCCGGGCGATCACGGGTTCACCTCCAGCACCAACTCGACCTCGCTGATCACGTGTCCAACGTGAGCGGAGAGGAACAGCGCGAGGGAATCCGGGAGGAGCCTCCCGAACCGGACCTTTTGCACGTTCACCGATCGCGTCTCGAAGAGGTGGGCGACCGGCTCCGACTCGGGGGTCCTGTGTGTGATCGTTTTCGTGTGCTGGGGGTTGGTGTAGTGGCCCGGCGAGTTCCAGTGGGGGAATCGGAGGACGACCGTGCCGCCGGGTTCGACGATCCGGTGTAGCTCGTGCAGGGCAGCCTCCCGGTCCGCCAGATGCTCGATCACGTTGTCCATGAGCACGAACTCGAACGAGTCGCTCGGATACGGCCACGGGACGTCGTCGAGATCGACCGTCTCGTCGACGCCCTCGCCGTCGTACAGATCGACGTTCAGCCAGCCGTCCCTGACGTCCGTGCCACAGCCGAGATTGGCCTTTTTCGGACGTGGGTGGTCGGTCTGTGAGCTCTGAATACCCACCGCGGGTTCCCTGGTGTCGGCCATCGAAAACGTGTCAGGATCCGGGGTTCAAACAAACCATGCACGTTTCTCGAACGTGAATCGCACACAGCTACATAAGACCGCGAAGTGCCGGGCGGTGCACACGGAACCCGGGGTTAATCGGAACGGACGGATAGGTTTCGACCGTTTCACACTGTCGTGCGTAACTGTTTTCGGCAGTATTCGACAGGATCGGTGCTTCGAGACCATCGAGACCGCCGAGACGAACTCGATCCGGGACGAGGGAAGGAATCACGCACCACCGTACGAGCTTTTCCAGCCGAACGTACAGAACAGCAAGGTCCCTCGGCGGTCGTGCCGGACACGGCGCGCCCCTCCTTCGCGGGGCGTGACAGTCGACCGCCGTCCGGACGGACTTCGACGTGGAGGCGCGTGCCGACCTGTCCAGCGGTTCGACCGGCCGACCGGAGGCCGGTGGTGTGACGATGAATCACGGGACTCCGTTCGAGCGCAGGGTCGTCTCGAGGTCCGTCGTTACGGGACCGCTCTCGCCGCAACGACCGCGATCGGGGATAGCCGATAGGTTTTTTCGACTCCACTCCGACGGTAGGGAGGCCCAGCATGGACAGTACCGAACAAGTCTACGCGTCGGAGGCGACCGGCTGGCAACGGGGGCTGTACGAGGACATCGAGCGGACCACCGGCCTGGTCGGCTCCATCTGGCGAACGCTGACGTATCACGAGCCGCGGTTCGCCCGCTACGCCTGGGGGCAGATCAAGCCCGTGTTCGGGACCCGCGAGTTCGCCGCGTTCTCGGTCGCGTTCCGCGACACCTTCCTCTCGGCCGCCGAGCCCGACCTGCCGGGCTACGATGCGGCCGACGTGGACCTCGATCCCGGCGAGTACGCCGCCTTGCGGGGGCAACTCGCCCGAAACGACTTCCTCGCGCCCCGTTACTACGTGACACAGCACCCGGCTCCGGAGTGGGCCACCCGGGTCCGGGGCCAGCCGCTGACCCTCCTCCCTCAGGACGAGGCTCGGGCCAGGATCCCGGGTTCCCCGTACGTCGTCCCCGGCGAGTTCGGCGAGATGGTACCCTCCGAGTACAGATGCATCGCCCAGTGGCCGGCGTTCCTCGAACGGGCCTGGGCGGACCTGGAACCCATCACCGGGACGGACGAGTTCGGGACGGCGATCGAACGCTCCCACTCGCTGGTCGACACGTTCTTCGGTCGACTACAGTACACCCCGAAGCTCGCCCCGGACACCCTCGCTTCCATGGGCTTCGACGAGGGGACGATCGCGGAGCTCCGGGATCTGTTCGAGACGTTCAAAGCCGGTGGACGTGGCGTGATCCCCCTGTCCCCGCTGTACGCGGCGACCGTCGATGCGGCCGGCGAGCGGCGCACGCTCGCGTTCCCCTGAGGACGGTCGGAGCCTTCTCCCGGCGAGGGCCGAACCCGGTCGGGCGCTCGCCGGTAAACCGTCACGTCCGACCGTATCAGCCGTACCGGCAGACGTAGTCGACGACTCCCTCGGTCGAGATGACGAACTCGCTGTCCCCGGGGACCGAGAACGACTCGCCGGTCCCGACGTCCACCGTCGAACCGTCGGGGCGGTCGACGCTCGCGCTCCCGGCGAGCAGTTCCACCTCCTCTCGCTCGCTCGTCTCGAACGTGTACTCGCCGGGGAGGATTATCCCGAGGGTCACCCGCTCGCCGTCGGCCGTGTGGAGTTCGCGGCTCGTCACCCGTCCGTCGTGGTAGACGTTTGCCGCCTTGCGGACCGTCGCGTCCTCGAACCACTCGTCGTCGGGCATGGTCGGTGGGTTCGTCGCCGTTCCGGTTAATGGTTCCCCGGACTCGGTGGGTCCGGCCCCGGGAGCGGGAACTAAGGCGGCACGCGCCGCGACCCCGTGTATGACCGATGACCCCGATCGTGACGTCGACGCGGACCCCGATCCGCCCTACCGCCTCGCGGAGATGACCTGGCCGGAGGTCGAGGCCGCCGTCGAGCGGTCCTCGACGATGCTGCTCCCCGTCGGGAGCACGGAACAGCACGGTCACCACCTCCCGCTCGGGGTGGACGTCTACATGCCCGAGGCGGTCGCCGAGCGGGTCGCCGAACGGACCGGCTGTCTGCTCGCGCCGCCGATCTGGTTCGGCGTCAGCCCCCACCACACGTTCAAGCCGGGGACGTTCACCGTCGAGAGCGAGACGTTCCAGGGCTACGTGCGGGACGTCTGCGTCTCGGCGGGCGAGTGGGGCGTCGAGAGCGTCCTCCTCATCAACGGTCACTACCTCGCACAGGACCCCGAACTCGGGATCGTCGTCCGGGAACTGACCACCGAACACGACCTCCGGGCGTTCCACGTCCCGCTCGTCTCCGTCTTCGAGGACGCCGCCCGCGAGACACGGCGGAGCGGGGTCTCCTTCCACGCTGCCGAGTTCGAGACGGCCTGCATGCTCTCGCTGTTCCCCGACCTCGTCCGGATGGACCGCGCGGCGCCGGTCGATCCGCCCGAGGACGCCCTGCCGCTGACCGACTACGACGCCTACGGCGACAACCGCGTGGGGTGGGCGCTATCGGCCGAGCGGATGGGCGAACTCACCCCCGCGGGTCACATCGGCGATCCGACCGTGGCCACCGCAGAGATGGGCGACCGGCTGGTCGCGGAGGCTGCCGGGAACGTCGCCGAACTGGTCGAGGCGCTGGACGGGCTCGACGGCGACCCCGTGCCGGACGGCGACCGCGGGTGAGGGGCAGCCCCCGGGCGCCGGTGGGCGGTGACGACGTCCGGTTCGCCGGACCGGTCGACGGTCCCCGACTCCAGTAGAGTCAAATACGAACCCGCGCCACCCTCGCCCGTGACACTCGCCGTCCCGGGGGTGGCCGCCGGCGCCCTCGTCGCCGTCCTCGCCGCCCTGGGCTGGGCGGGCCAGTACGTGTTCATTAGGCTCGGCACCCGAACGGGGTCGGTCACGGGCGCGATGCTCGTCTCGCTGGCCTGCAACGCCGCGCTGGTCGTCCCCGGCGTGGCGGTGGCGTACTACCCCGACTACGGGCTCACGGCAGCCTCGGCCGCCCTCTTCGCTGGCGCCGGCATCGCCGGGTCGGTGCTCTCGCGGGTGGCCCAGTTCGAGGCGACGCGGACCATCGGCGCCTCGCGGACCGCCCCCGTCGTTTCCACGACGGCGCTCGTCTCCACGCTGCTCGCGGCGCTGTTCCTCGACGAGACGCTCACGGTGCCGCACCTCGCCGGGATCGTTCTCATCGTCGGCGCGGTGGCGGTCATCACCCGCGAGACGGCACGGGACGAGGGGACGGTCGATTCGCTCGCCGACGCCGGCGCGTACCTGCTCCTGCCGGTGCTGGCGGCGGTGACGCTGGGCGTCGAACCGATACTCCTCAAGGTCGGGTTCGCCACCGGCACGCCCACGTTCGTCGGCCTCGCGGTGATGGTCTCTGCGGCCGCCGTCGGCTACGCCGCGTTCGTCGCCGTCCGGGACGGCCCCCGGTCCCTGCCGCCCGTGTCGGTCGCGGGCGTAGACGGGGACGGGGACGGGGACGGGAACGGCGACGGAAACCTCCGGTGGTTCCTCGGTGCGGGGGTCGCCGGCACGCTCGCGCTGGTCGGCTACTTCGCCGCGCTAGCCGTCGCGCCCGTGGTCGTGGTGGTCCCCATCCTGCAGGCCGCACCGTTACTCGTGGTGGGGCTATCGGCGGTCTTCCTCCCCCGTGGCCTGGAGCGGGTGACCCCGCGGCTGGTCGCCGCGTCGATCGCGGTCGTCGTCGGGACGGTCGTCGTCTCGCTGTCCGGATGACCCGTTCGGCCGTCCGCCTCCCCGCGGTTTCCAAATCTTCATGCGGGGACCGTCGGAACCCGGTGGCATGCGCGTCTCGCGCTCCGACCTCGCCGCCGGGCTCCGGGACGTCGTCCCGCTCGTCCTGAGCGAACTCCCGTTCGGGGTGGTCGTCGGGGCGGCCGCCGTCGAGGCGGGCGTCCCCGCGGCCGCGACGGTCGGGACGTCCGTCCTCGTCTACACCGGCGCCGCCCAGCTCGCCGCCTTCGACCTGCTCGGCCGTGACGCGCCGCTCGCGGTGGTCGCGCTCACGGCGCTCGTCATCAACCTTCGCTACCTGATGTACAGCGCGTCCGTCGCACAGTACATTCGGGACCTCCCCCGGGGACGCCGGTGGACGTTCGGCTACCTGCTCACGGACCCGGTCTACGCGCTCACCGTCGGCGAGTTCGCCGACCGCCCCGTCGCGAGCGCGGCCTGGTACTACGTCGGCGCCGCCGTCCCGATGTGGTTCGCCTACCAGGGCGGCACGGTCCTCGGCATCGTCCTCGGGACGAGCCTCCCGCCCGAACTGAACGTCGGCTTCGCGACGCCGCTGCTGTTCCTGGCGCTGCTCGTCCCGACACTGGAGGACCGCCCGTCGCTCGCGGCCGCGGTGGTGGGGGGATGCGTGGCGGTCGGCGGCGCGGGACTGCCGCTCGAACTCGGCCTCGTCGCAGGGCCGCTCGTCGGCGTCGGCGCCGGCCTGCTCGCCGAACGGGGGTGGGCGTAGGTGGTCGACCTCGCGCTGTGGGGGCTCGCCGTCCTCGTGGGTCTGGTCACCCTCGCCTTCCGCCTCTCGTTCATCGAGGCGTTCGCGAGCGCCGACGGGGTCCCCCCGAACGTCAGGGCCGCGCTCCGGTACGTCCCGCCGGCGGTGCTCGCCGCGCTCGTGCTCCCCGCGTTCCTGCTCGTCGACGGCTCGGTCGCGATCGATCCCGGGAACGACCGGCTGCTCGCGGGGGGTGTCGCCGCCCTCGTCGCCTGGCGAACCGGGAGCGTCCTCGGGACGCTCGTCGTCGGCATGACGGTGCTGTACCTCCTCCGGAGCGGCCTGCCGGTGTAGGAGCCCCCGTGTGTGGGAGCCGGACGGCAGGTCACCGCCGGTCGTCGACCCGCTCGAAGAGGAGCCCCCAGACGCTCAACCCGAACGCGACCGTCCCGAGCAGGAGGAAGGCGCCGTCGAACCGCCCGGCGTCGGCCAGGAGGCCGACCGTCGGCGGTCCGGCCGCCCCGAACGCGATGTAGCCCGTCCGGAGGAGCCCGAAGCCGCTCCCCCGTATCTCGGGGGGGAGCGCTCCGAGCCCCGCGGCGTTGACCGGCGGCATCGCGCCGAGCAGACAGCTCAACAGGAGGACCGTCGCGACCAGCGCCGGAAACGACTCGGCGACCGTCAGCAGGGCGAACGCCGGGACGCTGGCACCGACGAACGCGGCGATGGCGACACGGTTCCCGCGGCGGTCGGCGACCACGCCCGACAGGAACTGCAGGCCGATCGCGCTCGCGAAGAACAGGCTGAACAGCGTGGCGGCGGTGCCGGGGTCGAGCCCCTTCGCCGCGACGAGGTACGTCGGCAGGAACCCCGTCACGCTCTGGTAGAGGAACATGTTGAGCGAGAGGAGGACGGTGACCGCGAGCACGCGGGGGGTCCGGATCGCCGTCGCGACCCGCCCCATCGTCTCCCGGAAGGGTTCGCCGTCGGTCGTGGGCGACGCCCGCCGCGGCACGAAGACCCAGAGGCCGACCGCCGAGAGGAGCAGTCCTGGAAGGAGGTAGCCGAACCCCCACCGCCAGCCGAGGTAGACGCCCACGACGCCGGCGCCGGCCGACAGCACGACGTTCCCGACGTTCCCCGCCGCCTGGCTCAGGCTGATCGCCGTCGTCTCGGTCCGGTCGAACACCGCCGAGATGACGGTGAGCCGCGTCGTCCCGTAGAGCCCGGTCCCCAGCCCGAGCAGTACCGTCGCCAGGACGAACAGCTCGAGCGTGCTCGAGAGGAGGATGGCGCCGACGGCGCCCGCGGTGACGACCACGCTCCCGGCGAGCACCAGTCGTTCGCCGACCGCGTCGGCCAGCGCGCCGCCGGGGAACTGCAGCAGCGCGTACGTCGTCCAGAGGCCGCCGACGAACAGCCCGGCGGCCGCGTTGCCGACGCCGAACTCGGCGGTCACCTGCGGCAACAGCGCGGGGTAGACCACCCGCACGCCGAGCGTGAGGAACCAGCCGAGCGAGACCGCCAGCAGGACCCATCCCGAGCCGTCGCGCGAGAGATCGGTCGCGATGCCGACGACGGCCGACCGGACGCGGAAGCGGCCACCCATTCACGGGCATCACTCCGAAGGCGGTGCTAAGTACTTCGGTTCCGCGACGGCGCGGACGTGTTCGGATACAGGACCGCGGACGGCTCGCCGCGTCCGGGTGGCCCGGCGGAGCGTCCGCCCCGGTCCCGGCGACTGTCACAGTCGGGTGCTGCGCACCGGGACACCGCCGATCCCGCGGGGGATAGAACTAACCCGACCGGACGCGAGCGCCCGCCCATGACCGGGAGACTGGAGGGCGACACGGCCGTCGTCACTGGGTCGAGCACCGGCCTCGGCGAGGGGATCGCGCGGCGGTTCGCGGCGGAGGGGGCGAGCGTCGTCACCAATTCGCGGTCGCTGGAGCGGGCCGAATCGACCGCCGAGGCCATCCGCGACTCGGGTGGCGAGGCCGTCGCCGCGGAGGCCGACGTGAGCGAGAAGACCGAGGTCGAGGCGCTGGTCGACGCCGCCGTCGACGAGTTCGGGTCGATCGACATCATGGTCAACAACGCGGGGACGACCGTCGAGAAGCCGCTGTTCGAGCAGACACCCGAGGACTGGCGTGGCGTCCTCGATGTCAACCTCACGGGCACGTTCCTCGGCTCGCAGGTCGCCGGCCAGCGGATGGCCGAGGGGGGGACGGGCGGACAGATCATCAACATGTCGAGCATGTTCGGGAGCGTCGGCGTCCAGGGGCGGGCGCCGTACAACGCGACGAAGGGGGCCATCGAGAACCTCACCCGCACGTTCGCCGTGGAGCTCGCCGAGTACGACGTCTGTGTGAACGCGCTCGCGCCGGGCTACGTGCGGACGGACCTCGCGGCGGCGCCGTGGGGCGAGGCGGCCGAGGACCACGACTGGCCCTACTACGGCTACAGCGAGGAGCACGTCCGGAACCGAACGCCGCCGGACCGGTTCGGCACGCTCGAGGAGGTCAACCAGTGCGCGACGTTCCTCGCGGCCGGCGGGCACTACACCACGGGCGAGGTGCTCCACAACGACGGCGGCTGGCTGGCGTTCGGCTGGGGGAGCAAGGCGTAACCCCCCGCCTCGACCGCCTCGCAGCGCCCCGTCGTCCCCACCGCCCCTCCGGCACGGCGGCCCGCGGACGCGGGCTCGCCGTGTGCCGGCCCGTCCCCGTCACCGCGGGTCGTGTTGGAGCATCCACTCCGAGACGGACTCCTCCATCGCGGCGGCGATGTTGTAGACGACGGACACGTTCGTGCCGACGAGGAACAGCGACCCGAACGTCCCGACCGGGGCGATCAGCACGAGGTGTGTGACGACGATCGGGACGAGGCTGGCCAGGTGGTGGACGCCGGCGAGGAGGACGTACTGCGGGGTCCGTTCGGGGGTCACCCGTGTGAACACGCCGCCGAAGCTCGCGGCCGTCGTACGGTCGTGGGTAACGATGTACCGGCGATCGCCCGGCCGGGATCGGCGATCATCGCGGACTACGCACGACCGTATCAGGAGGCCGAACCCCGTGACCGCCCCGACCGCGTACGCGAACACGCCGGGCGTGTGTGGCAGGCCGTACTCGTTGACGATGAGGACGCCCGATCCCCAGAACGCGATGGTGAACCCGTACGCGAACGACGCCTCGACGAGCAGGCCCCGCACGAACTCCCGGTCCATGGCTGGTCCCCGTCACTCGACCGCCGTCCCACCTGAACGACACCCGGCCCGAGCGCCCCGGTCGGCGCTCCCGTTCTACCGCCGGCGCGGAGGACGGCCCCGGGCATCCGAGCGGTCCCGCCGGAGGGGGCTACCCCAGGAACTTCGACTCGAGGAACCGGACGACGGCGTTCGCGCCGAGCCGTTGGGTCGACTCGGTCGGGTCGAGGTCGGGCGCCACCTCCATCAGGTCCATCGCCCCGACCGCGTCGCACGCGCCGAGCAGGTCCATCGCCCGCAGGAGGTCGTCGCTGGTGAGCCCGCCGGGTTCGGGCGTGCCCGTCCCGGGGGCGTACGCCGGGTCGACGCCGTCGATGTCGACCGTGAGGTAGACGTGGTCGACCCCGTCGGTCGCGTGGTCGATGGCGTCCTCGACGCAGGCCTCGATACCCCGCTCGCGGACGTCCGGCGCGTAGTCGACGTGGATCCCGCGTTCCTCGACGAGGTCCGGGAACTCCGGGCCCTCGTAGCCCCGGATACCGACCATCGCGTGGTTCCCGTACCCGCCGTACTCGGATTCGTCGATGCGGGCCATCGGCGAGCCGTGGAAGTGCTCGCCGTAGAGCGCGCTGGACTCGACCGTGTCGCTGTGGGCGTCGATGTGGATCAGGCCGACCCGCTCGCCCACCGCGCGGGCAAAGCCGACGAACGACGGGTAGGTGACGTAGTGGTCCCCGCCGAGCACGACCGGGAACGCCCGCTCGGCGACGGCCTCGACCGCCGCGATCACCTGCGGTCGCGTCCGCTCGATGCTCGTCGGTACCGTGGGGACGTCCCCGCAGTCGCGCATCGAGAGATCGTCGTAGCTCACCGTCCTGTCGGTCTCGACGTTGTGGACGCCGCCCTTGTACCCCCCGAGGTAGGCGTACCAAGCGCTCGCCTCGCGGAGCGCGCCGGGGCCGAAGCGGGCGCCCGGCTGTCGCGAGACGGCGCCGTCGAACGGCACGCCCAGGACGCCCACGTCGACGTCGTCGTCCAACCCGTCCGGCGGGCAGTGGTCGGCCTTCAGGAACGTCTGCACCCCGGCGAAGGAGAGTTCCGGGAGCGACTCGAGGTCGGATGGGGATCCGTCGGACATACACGTCCCTCTCGGATGGACGTGTTAAACGGTCCGGGAGGGCCGGGAGACGAACGACAATCGACCGTCCCGGGGGGGTTACGGTCCGTCCCGGTGGCGTGTAGTGGTCCCCGCGTCGACCCCGGAGCGTGCTCCCCTTGCAGGTCCCCGGCGGGCCGGAACTCGTCCTGATCGCCCCGAACCTCGTCATCCTCGTCGCCGTGCTGGTCGGGGTCCTCGGCGGCATCGGGTTCTTGCTACTCCGGATGCGCAGCGGCGGTGACGTCGCGGAGCGACTGGAGCGGACCGAGCGGAAGGTGGGCGCGCTCGAGGCGCGGGTCGAGAACCCGAACGAGCGGGTGTCCGAACTCGAGGGGTAGCCGGGAGCCGCGTGTCGCCCCTCGCCGTCGAACCGGTCAGTCCGCGGTTTCGAGGTTCGACCACGCCTCCTCGACCAGTTCGCCGGTGTCGGCGACGATATCGGCCATCGTCCCGTCGTCGGGCGCCATCCCGACCAGCCGGGCGATCCTCATGATCGAGACGTGGTAGACCGTCTGCACGCCGGGTTCATCCTCCCAGATCACGACGTTGCAGGGGAACAGCCCCCCGATCCTCATGTCGCTCGCGTCGAGCGCGCGGTCCGCCATGTTCGGGTTGCACGCCCCGAGCACGTAGTAGGGGTCCCGGCCCGCGTCGACCTTCTCGTTCAGCAGTTCCGAGGGCGAGAACTCCGTGGCGACGCCGAAGCCCGCGTCGGTGAACGCCCCGCGGACGTGCTCGATTGCCTCCTCGTGGTCCATGTGGAGGGTCGCCCGCTTCTCGCCGATGTCCTCCGCGTCCAGCGCCGTGGGGTCTATATTGAGGCTCACGCACAATACTCCGCGTCGGGGAGTCAAAAGCCTGTCCTCGTCGGTCGCCGGAGCCGTCGTCCCTGTGGGCGGGGCACCCGGTCGGTGCGGTGCTACTCCTCGAGTCGCTCCAGCACCGAGGCCGGCATCCGCTCCCGGAGGTCGGCCGGGATGTCCTCCGGGGAGAATTCGGCGGGCAGGTCGACGGGCAGGTCCGGTTCGGCGCCCGCCTCGGCCCCGGGGTACCCGTCGTCGGTCCCGTCGGCCTCGCCCGCCCCTTCGGGGTCTCCCTCCTCGACCCCGTCGAGGAACCGCGCGACCTGGTCCGGGCCGGGCCGGAGCCCGGGGCCGAACAGCCGGAGGGCGGTGTTGATGGTCGCCCAGTCGTCGTTCTGGGCGGCGTCACGGAGGCTCCGGGTCGGCGGCGCGAGCAGCTGGCCGACCAGGGCGTCGGCCAGCGACTCGACGACCTCGCGCTCCTCGGCCGAGAACTCGCCCTCGGCGGCCTCCAGTCGGGCGATGGCGGTGTCGAGCTCTCGGGATTTGAGCTCCTCGGCGCCCTCGTACATCGCGGCGATGACGTCGTCGGCTCGCTTGCGCTTGTACTGGGTGCGGAGCCGGTCGAGCTCCTCCTCGACGATGGCCTCGACCGCCTCGGCGGCCGCCCGGCGCCGGCTCCGGGTCTCCTCGATGACCGACTCGAGCGCGTCGAGGTCCCGGAGGGTCACGCCCGCGAGTTCCCCGGCCGCAGGCGGGACGTCCCGGGGCTTGGCGAGGTCGACGACGAGGGTGTCCCCGGCGTCCTCGAGCGCCGATGCGTCGAGCACCGGCGTCTCACTCCCCGTCGCGGTGACGACGAGGTCGACCGCCCCGGCCGCGCCGGCCAGCGCGCCGAGACCGAGCACCCCGGTGTCCGTCTCGAGGGTGCCGGCGAGGTGCTCGGCGGTCTCGGCCGTCCGGTTGGCGAGGAGGATGCGCTCGACGGTCCCCTCCAGCGCGCGGGCCGCGAGCGTCCCCATCTCACCGGTACCGACGACCAGCGCCGTCGCGTCGCCGAGATCGGTTTCGAGCATCTCCCGAGCCAGCGCCACTGCGGCCGACCCGAGCGACGTGACGCCCTCGTTGATCGCCGTCTCGGTTCGCGCGCGCTCGCCGACGCGGAGCGCCTTCACCACCGCGTCCTCGAGGATCGGACCGATACCCCCCGCCTCGCGGGCGTCCTCGAAGGCCGAACTGACCTGGCCGAGGATCTGGTCCTCGCCGACGACGAGCGACTCCAGGCCCGCCGCCACGCGCAGGAGGTGCCGGAGGCTCTCCCCGTGGTCCAGTTCCAGCACCGCCTCCTCGGGCACCTCGCCGGCGTAGGGGGCGAGCGCCTCGCGCCCCGCCGCCGCGTCCTCGGCGACGACGTACGCCTCCGCGCGGTTGCACGTCTGGATGACGAACGCCTCGCGGACCCCCTCGCGCTCGAGCAGCGACCGGACGGCTTCCGCCTGTGACTCCCGGGAGGCGCGGTCGATCTCCTCTATGCCCGCTCGCTGGTGGGAGACGCTGACACCTGCGAGCAGTCCGGTCGGAGTCGTCATGTCGAGTCACCCAGCGCGTCGGCCACGATGCCGTCAGCCGCTCGTCGGGCCTTGTCCGCGTCCGAACCTAAATGCTTCCATACGCGTGAATCCTCGACGACCGCCCGGACCGTCGCCCGGCGGTCCTCCGGCGGGACCCCCCGGCGCTTCAGTCCCTCGCGTACCTCGGACACGAGCGACGCCATCTCGTCCGCCCCCTTGAACTCCTCGCCGATCCGCTCGCGGAGGTACCGCGAGAGCGCCGGGGCCGACCCGCCCGTGGCGACCGCGGCGACGACGGGATCCTCCCGGACCGTCGCCGGGACGACGACGCTCCCGGTGTCGCGCTCGCCCGACCGGTCGGCACGGTTGACGAGGACGCACCGTGCCCCCGCTTCGCGGGCGACGGCCGCGTTCACCGACCCGTCGTCCGTGGCCGCCACGGCGAGCGCCGGCTTCGCGCGATCGAACCACAGTCCGACTTCCTCGGGCGCGGGCGCCGCACGAACCAGTTCGACACCCGCCCCGGGATCGCGGCGCTCGTCGGGTCGGAACTCGCGGTCGGCGAACGCCCGGCTGAGGACGATCACGCGGGCCTCCCGGCCGAACCGCCGAGCCTTCCGCGCACCCACCGGTCCGCCCCCGAACACGAGGACGACCTCGCCCGTGAAGTCGTGGAGCAGGGGGATCATCGCGGTTCCTCTCGGCCCGGGATAACCGTGTTCGACGGGAAGCGGGGGTGTTTCGGGATGGCCGACGATCGATGCGGAGTCGTCGGCGCGCGCTGCGAGCCCGCCCGTGGGCGAGCGGCGCCGCGCGAGTGTGGATCCCGAGAGCTCCCGTACCGCTCTCGCCTCACATCACGCCGGGGGCTCTCCCTCCGTTCCGGCCCCCGGCAGCGTCTCGAACCGCTCATCACTCCTCGGTGTTCGCCTCGGCACGCTCGTCGAGCCGGATCCCCGTCTTCTTCAGGATCCGGGTCGAGAACAGCGTGTCCCAGTCCTCCTCGCCGACGTCCCAGAACTCCTCCATCGTCTCCCGAACCTCCCCGATGCGCGACTCGCTCTCCGCCTCGCCCCGGCCGTGGGTCATCGCGAAGAAGTTGTACGGCCAGACCCCCTCGTGACGCGGGCGCTCGTAGCAGTGCGTGACGAAGTCCAGCGACGCCACCGCGGGGCCGACCTCCCCGACGAGTTCGTCGGGGACGTTCCAGACCGTCATCCCGTTCTCGGTGTAGCCCAGCGCGTAGTGGTTCGGCACCACACCCACTCGCCGGATCTTCCCCTCCGCGACGAACCGCTTCAGCGTCCGAAGCACCCAGTCGACGTCGGTGCCGAGTTCCTCGGCAACGTCGCGATAGGGCGTCGCGGTGATCGGGAGCCCGTCCTGGACGGCGAGGACGAGGTCCCGCTCCTCGGGCGTGAGCGCCCCGGCGTCGGTCGGCTCCACCTCGGGACCCCGCCCCGAGAGGTCGACGGCGCCGTCCGCCACGGGACCGTCGAGGAGGAACTTCGCCTCGACGCGGAACTCCCGCCGTTTCGGCATGTCGTACGTCGGCTGGCCCGTCTCCGCCTCGATCTCGGCGAGCACGCGGTCGACCTCGCTCTCGTCGGCGACGCTGAGAACGAACCACATGTTGAGGTGGGGATGCTCGCGCTGGTAGTTGTGCGCCACCTCGCGGTGGGCGTTCACCAGGTCGGCGACCTCGTCGAACTCCTCGGGCGGGGCGTGCATCGCGACCAGCGTCGCCGTCCCGCCGATGGCCTCGGCGTCGACCAGCGGCCCGAACCGGGAGAGCACGCCCTCCTCGTCGAGCCGCCGGACCCGCTCTACGAGTTCCTCGACGGTGACCTCGACCCCGCGCTCGCGCAGCGCCGCGGCGGCCGGCTCGAACGGCCGCTCGACGACCGGGAACCCTCCCTGGAACGCGTTGACGACGGCCCGGTCGACCCGGTCGAGACGGACGGTCTCGCTCATACCTCCGAGTCGGGCCGGTACGGACATAAGGGTCGCGTTCGCGGGCCGGAAGCGGCCGCGGGGCCGACTACGCGGACGGGTCCGTCCCGTCGCTCGGCCCCTCGACGACCCGGTCGAACGCCTCCGCGAGCGTCCCCGCGGTCACCGGGTCGACCGCGTCGGGATCGAGTCTCGCGACGAGCGGGATCCCCGCCGTCCGTGCCCGCGACGCGACGATGACGAGGAACCGGAACGCCGACTCGGCCCCCGCAACGGAGACGAGCGGCTCGAGCGAGTCGAGGTAGACGGCGCCCCCGTCCTCGGACAGCCCATCGAACCTGCGGACGAGTTCCATCGAGAGGCCGGCGAGGTCAAGTCGACGCGGCGAACCTCCCCGAGATCCCACCCCGTCTCCGTCAGCCGACGCTCGAGCCGCTCCCGCGGAACCGTCGCGACTACCACCAGTAGCGGCCCGTCGTCCGGCGCCCGCGACGCCGCCCCGAGCGCGGCGACCGGGTCGGTCGTCCCCCTCCTGACGAGCACCGCCTCGGCGCCCGCGACGCCGGTCCGGTCGTCCGGCCCGGTCGGGACGGAACGGCTCAGACCCCCCCGATCGGACGGATCGCCACGCCCGACGAACTGTTCCGAACTCTGGACGATCAGATGGTAGAAATTAAACGCGTCCCCTCGCCGACCGCGCTCACGGGACCGGCGTGACCCGGTGGCCGCGCTCGCGGAGCGTCCCGACGATCCCCTCCTGGTCGGCCGACGACTCGTAGTAGAACACCACGTCGTAGGTCCCCTCGCGGAGGAGCTGCTGGCACTCCCAGACGAACTCGTCGCCGTCGAGGGCGAGTCCCTGGTGCTGGTTCATCCCGAAGTCGGGGTCGTCGTTGCCGGAGTAGACGTAGGTGTCGGACGGGTCGACCCCCGCGTGCTCGGCGATCACGTCGCCCGTCTCCAGGGTCACCTGGTGGAGCGTCGGCTCCGCGTCCGTCCCGAGGTCCGTGTGGAGCACGACACCGACCAGCTCGATGTCGCCGGGCTCGAGGAGCGCGAGCGTCCGTCGGTAGAGGTCCTCGTCGATCGCGTCGGCCATGCCGCGACTCGGTCGCCCGCCGGTTTACCCCTGCCGATGTCCTCCCGACCGCGTCGACGGCGTCATGACTGGTCGGATCTCGGACTCCCGCCGCCAGCGCGGCGGTCCCGCGAAACCGATCCCGCGACGGGGTCGCCGGGGTAGCTACACCCGGACGAGGTTCTCCGCGCGCGGACCCTTCTCGGCCTCGACGATCTCGAACTCGACCTCCTGACCCTCCTCCAGGTCGGGGCCGCCGACGTCCTCCATGTGGAAGAAGACGTCCTCGTCAGCGTCCTCGGTCTCGATGAAGCCGTACCCGCCCGTGTCGTTGAAGAAGGCTACTGTTCCGGTCGCCATCTCTACAGTCGGGTGAGGTTCTCCGCGCGCGGACCCTTGTCGGTCTGCGTGATCTCGAACTCGACCTCCTGGCCCTCCTCTAAGTCCGGACCGCCGACGTCCTCCATGTGGAAGAAGACGTCCTCGTCGGATTCGTCCGATTCGATGAAGCCGTAACCGCCCGTATCGTTGAAGAAGTCAACCGTACCGGTCGCCATTACATGTGACTAGATGGCGTGTCTTTATAAAAAGCCTGCGGATGGATCGGCGGCGGAGCGCAACGGCCGAAGCGGAACGTCCGCACACCCCATCCCCGACCGCTCGCCCCGCCGGTTCGCCGCCGTCCGCACCCGCCGCGACGGGGTCTCCCTCCACAGGTGCCGGCCGGAGCGGCGTGGTCGACGGGCCGGTGGATCGGGGCCGGCAGGTCGAGGCCGTGTCGCACGCGGTTCCCCGGTGGCCGTGGGCACGACCCACGAGCGGGTCACAAGGCACATATGCGTCGCCGAAGTTAGCCAGGTTAGATGCTCAGACGGCTCCGTAGGGTCGTGCTCCCCGTCTACGAACGCCTCCTCGAACGGGAACTCTCCGACGGGCCGGAACACGTCGCCGTCATCCAGGACGGGAACCGCCGGTACGCCCGACGCCGGGGCGGCGAGCCGACCGAGGGGCACCGCGCCGGGGCCGAGACGACCGAGGCGATGCTGGAGTGGTGTGCGGACCTCGGAGTGGAGGAGCTCACCCTCTACGCGTTCTCGACGGAGAACTTCGACCGGCCCGAGGGGGAACGCGAGGAGCTGTTCGACCTCATCGCCGAGAAGCTCCGGACGTTCGCCGACCGGGAGGAAGTCCACGACCGCGAGGTCCGCATCCGCGCCATCGGCGACGTCGGACGCCTCCCCGACCGGCTCCGCGAGGCGGTCGACTACGCCGAGGGGCGCACCCGCGGCTACGACCGGTTCACGCTGAACGTCGCGCTCGCGTACGGCGGCCGTGCGGAACTGCTCTCGGCCGCCCGCGACGTCGCCCGGGCGGTCGAGGCCGGCGACCTCGACCCGGCGGAAGTGGACGCCTCCGCCGTCGAGGAGCGGCTCTACGAGGGGCCCGCCCGCGCGGTCGACCTCATCATCCGGACCGGCGGGGACGAGCGCACCTCGAACTTCCTTCCCTGGCACGCCAACGGCAACGAGGCGGCCGTCTACTTCTGTTCGCCGTACTGGCCGGAGTTCCGCCAGATCGACTTCCTCCGGGCCATCCGCACCTACGAGCACCGACGGGAGTCCTGGCGGCGCAGCCGGGCCGAACGCGCCGCCGCGCTCGTCCGCGCGTTCGGCGACGTCGAACTCGAGGAGGCCCGACGGATCCTCTCGCGCTTCCGGGACCACCTCCCCCGTCGCGAACGCGAACAGGTCGAGGTGGACCCCGCGGACGCAGTCGATCACGAGCCGGCGGACTGATACGGTCGTGCGCGACGATCTACCGTCGATCTATCCCGGCAGCGTCGGTGATCGACCGTAGAGGGACTGCGCACGGCCGTACGAACGGCACCCGCGTCCGTGGGGCTCCCCCGCCCGGAGCCGGACTCGTCGCGCCGTACCGAACCGTCCCGGACTCGTTACACCCGTCCGGCGGGGCTCGGTCTATCGACCGACCCGTCGTTAGACTCGCTGGCGCTCCTCCGGCGGGGGTTGGCCTAACGGCCGGACCATCGTCGGTCCGCTCGTCCCTCGCTTCCCGACCGGGTTTGGCCTAGCGGCCGAACCATCCCTGGGCTCACTCCGTTCGTCCAGCGGGGTTTGGACGGCTCGCTCCACTCACCGTCCAAACCGCCGCTGGCGCTCCTGGAAGTCCCTGAGCGCCCGGAGGTAGTCCCGCCGCCTGAAGTCCCGCCAGTTGACGTCGGTGAAGTAGAGCTCCGAGTAGACCGACTGCCAGATCATGAAATCCGAGAGCCGCTCGGCGCCGGTCTTGATCACGAGGTCGGGGTCCTCGGGGAAGACGAGTTCGGCCTCGATGTCCCCGGCGTCGATGTCTTCCGGCGAGAGGTCGCCGGCGTCGACCTCCTCTGCGACGCCCCGGACGGCGGCGGCGAACTCGGCCTTCCCACCGAGACCGATGGACACCTGGACGGGGGCGTCGGCGGACTCCTCGTCCTCCGGCGACCGGACGGCCATCTCCCGCGGGGAGTCGAGTTCGGCGAACGCCCGCCGGAGCGTCGGGACGACCGACCCGTCGAGGACGCTCACCGAGACGGTGACCCGCTCGGCGCCGAACTCGAACGCCCACCGGAGGAACTCCGCGAGCGTGTCGTACGCACCCGGCTCGAGCAGGTCCCGCTCGGTGATGATCAGCACGACCCGGTCGGGGGTTTCGGCGTCGCTGAGCCGGATACGGGCACCGAGATACCGGTCGTACAGGCCCACGGCGGCCCGTGCGTGCGGGTGATCCCTAAGTCGTACGGTCAGGAGCGGCCGCGACCGCCGGCTCGACGGGTGCGAACTGTAGTATCGGGACGGTTAAGTGCGCCTCGGGGGAACCGACGGGTCGTGACGAGCAACGTGCGGCGGGCGGCGGCGTTCGTCGCCGTGGGGGCGCTCTCGCTCCTCGCCCCGGCCGCGACCGGGCGGCTGAGCCCGCTCCCGGCGACCGCCGTCGCGACGCTCCCGTTCGTCGCCGTCGCGGGGACGGCCCTCTACGCGGTCGACGACGGCCGGCTGTTCGGTCTCCTGGCTCGCCCCGGCGACTACGAGGAACGGCGGCTCTACGGCCTCGCCGGCTTCGCGCTGGCGGCCGCCGGCCTCGCCATCCTCGCCACCCGGTTCGGCCTCCCCGTCGAGACCTTCGTCGCCGGAGTGGCCGTCCTCGCCGCCGGGAACCTCGCCAAGGAGGCGGTCCGCGCGGCGGTCGACTCGGTCGACCCGTTCGTCGCGACGACCGGCTTCGCCGTCGGCGGTACCCTCGCGGGGGCCGCCGGCTTCCTCGGGGGAAAAGCCGTCGCCACGGGGTCGCTCGCCACGACCGGCGACGTCGAGCCCGTGCTGTTCCTCGCCGCCTCGGGGGCGCTGTTCGCCGCCCTACTGCGGTCGATGCTGTTCGAGCGGGACGATCCGCTCGTGCTCCTCTCGGTGACGCTGTTCCTCTGGGGACTGGTCGAACTCGACCCGGCGGTCGCCCCCGACCGGGTGCTCGTCGGCCTCGCCGTGAGCGTCTTCTTCGGCTACGTGGCCTACAAGCTCGAGACGGCCTCGCTACAGGGGATGCTCACCGGCGTCCTGCTCGCCTTCCTCGCGGTCGTGCTCGGCGGCTACGGCTGGTTCGCGCTGCTGATCACCTTCTTCGGGATCGGCGGCCTCTCCTCGAAGTTCCGCTACGAGCAGAAGCGCGAACGCGGCATCGCCGAGGACAACGAGGGCGCGCGCGGATCGGGGAACGTCCTCGCGAACGCGGCCGTCGCGCTCGTGGCCGTCCTCGCGTTCGCCGCCTCCGAGCGCGCGGGGGTCCCGCCCGCGCTGTTCCTGTTCGCCTACGCCGGGAGCGTCGCGACCGCGATGGCCGACACGCTCTCCTCGGAGATCGGCGGCCTCTACAACGGCCCCCGGCTCGTGACGACGCTCGAACGCGTGGAGCCGGGGACCGACGGCGCGGTCACCTGGCAGGGCGAGCTCGCGGGGCTCGCCGGGGCGGGCGTCATCGCCGGCATCGCGGCGGTCGCGTTCGACCTCGGGCCGACGGCGACGCTGGTCGTTCTCGCCGGGGGGTTCGTCGGAATGACCGTCGACAGCATCCTCGGGGCCACCCTCGAGGGAGGCGCCCTCGGCAACCAGTCGGTGAACCTCCTCGCCACCCTCGGCGGCGCCGTCGCCGGCGCGCTTCTCGCCGTCGCGGTCGGCGCCGTCCGGCTCTCGCTGTCCATGTCGCTCCCGCTCCCGCTCCCCCTATGACGACGGTCCGCGAGGCCCGACCCGACGACCTCCCGCGGCTGTCGGCCGTCCGCGCGGCGTCGCTCCGCGAGGCCCCGCCGCTCCTGCTCGAGGTCGCCGTTCGGGGGGCCGGGCTCGTCCTCGTAGCCGCCGAACCGGGCGCGGCGGACGCGACGGACGTGACGGGAGCGCCGACGGCGACCCGGGCCGACCCCGTCGGGTACGCGCTCGCGATGCGCGACGGCGAGGGGGAAGCGGCCTACCTCGCCGAACTCGCCGTCGCGCCCGCCCGTCGCCGGCGCGGCCACGGCTCGGCGCTCCTGTCGGCGCTCCTCGACCGGCTGGCCGACCACGACGAGCTCCGACTGACGGCGAGGGCGGACGACGACCGGGCACGGGCGTTCTACGAGGCCGCCGGGTTCGAACCCCGCCGGGAGCTGCCGGACCACTACGGGGACGGCGACGGGGTGCTGTACGGCCGTCGGCTGTAGGCCGGACGACCCGGTGTGCCGACGTGCCCGGAGGGGGTGTGGAGCCGGGTACCGTGGCCGGCGGGGAACGCGACGAACGGGAGCCGTCGCCCGCCGGGCGGCCGCGGGCTCACTCCGCCGGCTGGAGGAGCTGCTCGGCGGTCATGACCCGGACGCCGGTCGGCTTCTTGACGAAGTCACCCTCCGAGCGGGCGACGACCTGTTCGACGCCGCGCTGGGCGCAGACGTCGAGCACCCGCTGGTCGAGTCCGCCGTCGAGGACGAGCACCGCGGGGACCCGCTCGGCGTCCCGAACGAGGTCGAACGCCTCCGCCGCGTCCCCCTCGGCGAGCGTCGTCATCTCGGCGTCGAGCAGTCGCGCCACCCCGCGACCCTCCTCGACGACCTCCCGGACGTGCCCCCGGAGGGTCGCGGGCTCGACCGATCCGTCCTCCGGTTCGGACTCGCCGACGGCCTCGCCGGCCTCCCCGTCCGGTTCGGCGTCGCCGGCTTCCCCGTCCGGTTCACTGTCGGCCGTCGACTCCTCGGACGGGGGTCCTCCCTCGGCTGTCCCGTCCGGTTCCGCGGTCCCGTCGGGCTCCCCGGTCTCCCGGGCGGGCTCGGCGTCCGTCGAGGGGTCGACGGTGGGCTCGGATTCGCCGACCGACTGCTCGGTCCGTGACTCGTCGGTCGACGACCCGTCCCCGGCGGGGGCGGGAACGGTGCTCCCGTCGGTCGCGGCGAGCCCCTCGCTCGTCTCGGCGTCGCGACGGTCGATGAACTCCCCGTAGGTGACCTTCTCGCGGAGCGCGGCCATCACCTGGTGGCGGTCGAGGTCCTCGACCGACCGGCCCTCGGGCGCGGTGGCGACGAAGTCGATGTCGCCGACCTGCGTGAGCTCCTTGAGGATGAGGTCGCCCCCGCGATCGCCGTCGAGGAACGCCGTGACGGTCTTCTCGCGGGTGAGGTCCGCCACCGCGTCGGGGACGTCCGTCCCCTCGACCGCGATCGCGTTCTTGACGCCGTACTTGAGCAGCTGGAGGACGTCAGCCCGCCCCTCGACGACGATGACCGCGTCGGACTCCTCGACCCGGGGGCCCGCGGGGTAGCCCTCGTACTCGGTGATGTCCTCGACCCGGACGGACCGGCGGACCTCCTCGATGAGCTCGTCGCTGCTCATCACCGAGCCGTCGAACGACTCCTGGAGGAGCCGCTTTGCCCTGTCGACCACCTCGCGCCGGCGGGCCGACCGGACGTCCTCGATGTTCCGAACCTCGATCATCGACCGACAGGGGCCGATCCGGTCGATGGTTTCGAGGGCCGCCGCCAGGATCGCCGTCTCGACCCTGTCGAGGCTCGTGGCGATGGTGAGCTCGCCGAACGACTGGCCGCCCTCGCTGGCGATCTCGACGTCGATGCGGCCGACCTTCGAGGACTCCTGGAGGTCCCGGATCTCCAGTTCGTTCCCGAGGAGGCCCTCGGTCTGCCCGAAGACCGCCCCGACGACGTCGTTGCGCTCAACCACCCCGTCCGCCGTGATGTCCGCGTGAATGAGGTACTTGGCTGTGTCCTGCATGGGTGAATCCCCCCGCGAGGGGCGTGTACGGTGAATCGACCATGAGTGGACGCATGGTCATCAGATACGGACGTGCGCTCGACGGTTAAAGCGCACGGACCGCCGCTCGTGACCGTTCCCCGGCACTCGTCGGCGTTCGTGGGCCGCCGCGATGCCGTCGATCCCGTCCGGCGACCGGGGGAACGAGTCAAGTCCCCGAGACCCGACCCGCCGGACATGGGTATCGACGAACCCGACATCGACCCCTCACGGTTCCTCGAGGACGTCGAGATGCGCGTCGGAACGGTGACGAGCGCCGAACCGTTCCCCGAGGCCCGCAAGGACCTGTACAGACTGACCGTGGACTTCGGGACCGAGACCAGGCAGTCCGCCGCCGGTCTGACCGAGCGCTACGATCCGGCGGAACTGGTCGGGTCGCAGGTGGTCGCGGTCGTCAACCTCGGGACCGTCACCGTCGCGGGGTTCGACTCGGAGTGTCTCGTCACCGGCGTCGACGGCGGGGACGGAGGGGTGATCCACCTCACGACCGAGCGCGGGGTCCCGGACGGCACGCGGGTCTACTGACACCGGCCGCCGTCGGCTCCTCGGTCTGGGAAACCGGAGCCCTCCCCGCCGACGGGGGACCGTTCGGCTTCCGGCGGGCCGCGGTAGCCGCCACCGGTCCGGTGGGGCCGGCGTCGGACGGTCCCTCCCGTCCCCGGCAAGGTGAAGAAAATTATTCTTCAAATATGGGATGAGAACGAATAATCAGTAACACTTAGGAACGATGGGTGACTAACCCCCACCAACATGGTCGGAAGCACGGAGAAAGTCCTGTGGGGCGTCGTCGCCCTCGTCCTGATCGCCCTCGCGACCCCGTGGTTCCTCTGGCGGGACGCGACCGTGGCGTTCGGCCTGCCGGTGTGGCTCTGGTGGCACGTCGGGTGGATGGCGCTGACGGCGGCCGTCTTCGGGCTGTTCGCGAACCGCGCGTGGGGTGTCGGCATCGAGGAGGGTGCCTGAGATGAGCCAGCTCGCCACCCAGGCGGCGGTGCTCGGGGGCTATCTCGCCCTCGCGCTGGCCATCGGCCTGATCGCCTACCGGCTGACGGCCAACACCGCCGAGGACTACTACCTCGCCGGCCGCACGCTGGGCACGGTCGTCCTGCTGTTCACGACGTTCGCCACCCTGCTCTCGGCGTTCACGTTCTTCGGCGGGCCGAACCTCGCGTACGCAGCGGGCCCCGAGTGGATCCTCGGGATGGGGCTGATGGACGGCGTGCTGTTCGCCGTCCTCTGGTACGTCGTCGGCTACAAGCAGTGGCTCGTCGGGAAGAAGGGCGGCTACGTCACGCTCGGGGAGATGCTCGGGGATCGCTTCGGGTCGACGGGCCTGCGGCTACTGGTCGCCGGCATCTCGATCTTCTGGCTGTTCCCGTACGTGATGCTCCAGCAGAAGGGGGCCGGCCAGGCGCTCGTCGGGCTCACCGACGGCGCGGTCCCGTTCTGGGTCGGCGCCGGCGGCATCACCCTGTTCATGGTGATCTACGTCGCCGTCTCCGGGATGCGAGGGGTCGCCTGGACCGACACCCTCCAGGGGGCGTTCATGCTCGTGCTCGTGTGGGGCGCCGTCGCGTGGATCCTCTCGGCCGTTGGCGGTGCGGGCGAGGCGACCGCCGCGCTCGCGGACGCGAACCCCGAGTTCCTCCGCCTCGGCGGCGGGCTCTACTCCCCCGAGTGGATGATCTCGACGGCCGTGAGCATCGCGTTCGGGGTGACGATGTTCCCCCAGATCAACCAGCGGTTCTTCGCCGCCCGCTCGAAGACGGTGCTGAAGCGGACGTTCACCCTCTGGCCGGTGCTGGTCCTCCTGCTGTTCGTCCCGGCGTTCATGCTCGGCTCCTGGGCGGTCGGTCTCGGGGTCCAGGTCCCCGAGGGCGGCAACGTCGTCCCCGCGCTGCTGAACGAGTACACGCCGGCGTGGTTCGCCGCGCTCGTCATCGCGGGGGCGCTCGCCGCGATGATGTCCTCCTCGGACTCGATGCTCCTCTCGGGGTCGTCGTACCTCACCCGGGACATCTACCGGCCATTAGTAGAGAACGCCACCCGGGAGGACCTCGTGGCCCGTGCCGGCGTCGCCGCGTTCGCCACCCTCTCTTTTGTCGCGTCGCTGTACGCGCCAGGGACGCTCGTCGAGATCGGCAACACGGCGTTCGGCGGGTTCGCACAGCTCGCGCTCCCCGTGATGGTCGCGCTCTACTGGGCCCGCACGACCAGAACCGGGATGGTCGCGGGCGTCGGCGGCAGCCAGGCGTTCTACCTCGGGAGCGTCTTCCTCCCGTTCGTTCCCGGGGCCTACTTCGGCGGCTGGCAGGCGAGCGTCGTCGGGATGCTCCTCGGACTCGTGCTCACCGTGGGAGTTTCGCTGGTCACCTCGCCCGCCGTCGAGGAGGACCGCACGGTCTACTTCGAGAGGCTCCGGGCGGACTAGAAGATGTAGGGGTCGTCCGGGCCGGCCGCGTCGGGCACTACCCACATCCCGTCGGCGTCCTTCTCGACCTCGCCGTTGGCCCGGAGGTCCTCGAGGATGTCCTCGACGTCCTCGACCTGGTACCGGAGCGCGGTGGCGATGCCGCGCGCGGTCGTCCCCTCGCTCTCGGCGACGACCCGAACCACCTCGTCGGCCGGCGTCTCGTCGTCATCCTCCTCCCAGCTTCCCGTTCCGCCCTCTAAATCGTTCATGCATCACATCTGAGAGGGCCCTATATCAATCCGCTGGTCGTGTCAGATACCGGGCGATGCCGGTCGAACGGCGGCGAGGGCCGGTTCGCGCCCCCTGATAACGGTTCGATACCTCGGCGAGCGTCGGTACGGTGATCCCGCGATCTACCGGTGACCACGATGCCAGCTTCCGATCACACGTCGACCCGACCCGTCCGAGTAGCCCGACAGCCGAGTGCGGCCACGGGGGTCCTCGGGAACCGCCCGTTCGTCCCGTTTGCGGCGCACCCGTCCCCCGACCCGACCGCCCCCCGGGAACGCGTGCCCGTCCGGCAACGGGAACGACGAGCGAGGAGGCTCGCAAACTCCGCCTCGTCGAACAGGCACTCCTCGAGGAACTCCGTCGGCTCGGGGTCCTTCGCGTCCGGGTCGCGCTTGTCGAACACGTAACACGTCCGGGAACTGGATGAGCTGCCACCGCCGCCTTCCCCCGCGTATCGTCGTCGAGGACCGGCATCCTGTTACAGGCGAACATCAGCGTCGCATGATTGGTGAACTTCACCGGCTCCTCGAATGCCACCTCGCCGTGGATGGGGTCGCCGCCGGTGAGCCGCTCGAACATCCCCATGCTGTCCGGCGGTTGATCGCTCATGTCCGCGTCGATATTCGCGAGCCTCCCGTTCAGCCGCGCGGGCACCCACTCGTGCTCGTTGAGCTTCTTGAGCGGCTCGTGAGCGACGTTGAACTCCCCGGGGAATGTCTCGACGAGGTTCAGGAGTGTCGTTTTCCCGTTTTCACTCCCACCGAGCAACATCGCGGCCTTTGACTCGGGGTATCCTTGATAGAGCGCGTGTGCGATGAACCGGTAGAGCCGGTCGACGTCCGCAGAACGCACGACGCCATGGAGAACGGTGTCGGTTACCTCATATCATCGGGGGACGGGGTCTCCGCTCTCGTAGGTACGTGGGGACTGATAGTTGATGAGGGCCTCTGTGCTCACGACGATGCTTTCCTACACTTTTTATAAGACGCGGTCGACGAGCAGGATGTATCGATCACATGCATACGGATCCGACGATAGCGCTGCTACGGTCGGTCGGATACCCCGACGAGGCCGGGGAACTGAAACCGCTCGACACGACCGAGTCGAGCGAACTGTACTCGTTAGCGAGACGAAACAAGGTCGGTTCGCTGTACGTCCGCGTGCTCCGCGACGAGGGGGACCTCTCGAAGCTAACGCCGGAGTGGGAGGATCGCCGCGACTTCCAAGAGCGACAGGCCCGGGCGCTCGAACGGGCGACCGAACGCATGCCACCAGGCGCCGAGTACGCGCTGGTGAAGTCCTCGCACGCCGTTCCCGTCGACTCGAAGGACCTCGACTTCATCGTGTTCTCGCCCACTTTGGACAAGCTTGAGGAGCACTTCCTCGCGGCGGGCTACGAGTTCTGCGGCCGTTCCCACTCGTCGTTTGACGTCCTCGATCCCGAAACGAGCATCCAGCTCGACGTTCAGGACTCATTCTCATTGCAGCGGGTCGTCTACTTCGACCGCGAGACGGTCAGGGAGCGGATCGAGCCCCGCGAGCGGGACGGCGTGACCGTCCCGTGTGTCTCCCGCCCGGACGACCTCGCAATCCTCGTCATTCACTCCATCACCGAACAGCTGTTCCTGCTGAAGGAGTTCTACGCAGCCGTTCTCATGCTGCAGGGGTTCTCCAACCGGGAGTTCCGGACGTTCCTCGACGCTGTCGACGAGAACAACATCGGGGCTGCCTGTAGCGCGTTCTTCACCGTCGTCAGGGAGCTGAGTCGCGAGGCGTTCGACCGGGAATCGCCGTACATCGAGGAGATCCTGTCGCGGTACGGCGAGAGTGAAGCCGAGCGGTCGGCGCTCCGGTCGAACCGCTTCGAGACCCCCCACCGCTACACCGGTCGGACCGGTGTGCGGACGGTCGCGAACAAACTCCGCTCCCACTCGTTTTCGCGGAGCCTCCTTGCCCAGGCCCCACGAATGCTGTTCCCACCGACCGCGTTCCACATCCTCTCACAGATCGTGCTCCGGCGAACCCGGAAGGACTACGTGCACGATACATCCGTAAAGAGTGAGAACCCTCCGGATTGAAAACACCTGTATCTATCGATGAGAACCGGGAAAATCATTCGGCCGGAAAGACTACGTGCCTAATGGGGCCCAAATCTACGGTAGAGGCCCCCTGGTCGATGTCGTCTGACCACATCTCCGTCGGTTGTTTCGTCACGCAGTACCCGTACCCCGGTCAGTTCCGTGGGGACAACGAGTACTTCTGTTCAGGGGCCGAACGGGTCGCCCGAAACCTTTCCGAGGCAGTCAACGGGGAACGGTTCGACGTGAGCGCCGTCACCTCCTCCTCGGCCCAACGCTACGAAACGATGGACCAGAACGGTGTTACGGTCTACCGGTCCCCGAGCTTTCACACGATCAATACGACAGAACTCGCGCCGACGCTGTTGATCGACCGGCTCTCGGAGCGCTTCGACATCGTCCACGCTCACAACAGCACGCCGCCGGGAGTTATGGCCGCGGTCTGTTACGCCGCCGTACACGACGTTCCGCTGGTCATCACGCATCACGGGGGCGAGAACTACGAGACACACGGTGGCCTCGGACGGCGCGTTGGCCTGTACTTCTACACCCAGTACCTGATCGACACGATGTTCGCCCGGGCGGACGTCGTGGTCTCGCCCTCGGAGGGGTACACCGAGGAGTCGCGAGCGCTCTCGACGTACGACGGCGACCTCCGGACCATCCCGAACGGGATCGACATGGACCCCTACGACGACGGCGTCTCACGGGCGGAGGCGAAGTGCCGCCTCGGATTCGAGCCCTCGGACACAGTCCTCCTCTACCTCGGTTCGCACCACCCGCGAAAGGGCGTGAACGTCCTGCTGGACTCGTTCGTCGAACTGGTCGGCCGGCGGCCGGACGAGGACCTGCGGCTGGTGCTCGCCGGCTCCGGCCAGGAGACGGATGACCTCCGGCGGACGGCGACCGGGTCGGGGGTCGGCGACCTCGTCCGATTCCCCGGGTTCGTGCCCGAGACCGACAAGCCGCTGTACATGACCGCGGCGGACCTGTTCGTCCTCCCCCCGGTGACGGCCGCGGCCGAGGTGTACCCGCTGGTCATACTGGAGGCGGCGGCCGGGGGTACCCCCGTCGTCGCGAGCGACTTCCCGACGCTGCGGTCGGTCGTCGAGCCGAACGACATCGGCCGGCTGGTCGAGGCCTGCGACTCCGGTGCGCTCGCCCGGACCATCGAGGCGCTCGTCGATGACCCGGCGGAGCTGGAGGTCCTCTCGGCGAACGCACGCCGATTCGCCGAGGCACACCGGTGGTCCCGGATCGCCGAGGAGTACGCAGCGCTGTACGAGGAACTCTTATGAGGGCGTGTCTCCTCGGGCACGTCTCCGACCAGCTCGACGAGGGGATGAAGAACACGGGCATCATGCTCTCGGAGCACCTGGGCGGCGCCGGGGTCAAGGCCCGGCTGTTCGACCTCCGAGAGGTGGCGACGCCGGGCTTCTGGACCCGGAGCCGGCGGTACGACCCCGACGTGGTCCACTTAGTCCACGGTCCCTCGATACAGGGGCTCCTCCTGCTCGAACTGCTCTCGGCGCTGCTGGACTGTCGAACGGTGGCGACGTCCACTCAGCCGCGGCTCGGCGACCTGTCCTGGCGTGCCGCGAGGTACCTCCGCCCGGACCGGACGCTGGTCCAATCCGGGGACGACGAGTCCAGCTTCCGGAGCGCGGGGTTCGACACGGAGTACGTCCCGAGCGGCGTCGACGTCGACCGGTTCCACCCGGTCGACGACGAGGAGCGCCGAACCATCCGCGAGGACCTCGGGCTCGCCCCCGACGAGCGTGTGTTCCTCCACGTGGGGCACTTCAAGGAGGGACGCAACCTCCGATCGCTGCTCTCGCTACGGGAGTACGGGCAGGTGGTCGTCGTCGGGAGCCCATCGACGGAGCCGCGCGAGACGCTGATCGAGGACCTCCAGGCGGCCGGCTGTGTGGTCCGGACGGAGTACGTCCCGGACGTTGAGCGGTACTACCAGGCGACGGACTGGTACGTCTTCCCGGTCGTCGACGAGTCGAACAGCATCCGGGCACCGCTGTCGGTGCTCGAAGCGATGGCGTGCAACCGGCCGGTCATCTCGACGCGCTTCGGCGGGCTCTCGGACATGTTCGACGAGGGGGACGGTTTCGTGTACGTCTCGGACGTGAGCGCCGTCGACCCTGCGACAGTGTCGGATCCCGGTCCGGTCCGGACCCGGAAGAAGGTGGAGCCGTACTCGTGGGAGTCGATCGCCCGACGGGTCGCGGAGGTCTACTCCGAGGTATGCAACGAGGAACACTGATCTGTCTGACGGGGATCGACGGGGCCGGCAAGTCGACGCTCGCGCGTTCCGTTAGCGAGGCGCTCTCAGAGCGGGGGTATCGCGCGACATACACGTATGGCCGGTACCTTCCCCTGCTGGCGTACCCGGTCATGGAACTCGGCCGGCGGACGCTCCTCTCGGGCGGCCAAGACGAGGGCGACTACACCGAACACCAGTCCGAGAAGCGGGAACTGTTCGCCGGGTCGACCCTTCGTCTGGGCTACGAGGCGCTGGTCATGCTCGACTACGCGCCACAGCTGCTGTGGCGGGTCGCCGTGCCGCTCTACCGGTACGAGTACGTGGTCTGTGACCGCTACTTCTACGACACGCTGCTTACAGATCTCTGTGGCGACGTCGTCCGGACGCCAGAGGAGGCGGTTTCGAAGTACGACCGGTTCTACTCGAGGCTCGTCCCCGACCCGGACCACGAGTTCTACGTCGAGATCGACCCGGAGGTGTCGATGGATCGCAAGGACGATGTCCCGGCCATCGAATACCTCGAGGAGCGCAAGGCGTTCTACGACCGGTTCGCCGAGACGTTCGACCTGACTCGACTCGACGGAACGGACGCGCCGGGGGAGCTGGTGTCGTCAGTACTGGACGCGGTCGACCGGTAGAGTGCCCTAATGGGCCTGCTGGATGGGCCCCATCCGGAAGGAAACGTCGGAACGCTACTGTCGGTTCCGGCGGGACATCGGCTAGAGCACACCTGATTCCGATGTCGGATCGTGACGGAACGGCAGGTGGTGGGAACGATCACCCGGAGCGGTGCGAGCTTACATGTCCCGGAAGAACTCGGCGTATTTCGACCGGAGTGTCTCGCGGGTGAACGGGGTCACGTCATCAAGCGGGAGCGACTCGAAATCGACTACCATCTCGATGAACTCCTGTATCTCGTCGAATACGTTCTTCGTGGCGTACGCGATGTCGGCGACGTCCCTTGCCACGACTGGGGTACCGCTGGCGAGCGACTCGGTGATGACCCTCGGGAGTCCCTCGTTGTACGTCGGAAGCACGAGGAGGTCCGCCGCGCGGAAGTACGGCGGCATCTCGGGGACGCGGCCGACCATCGTGATGTGCTCCTTGTACTCTCGGGGGACCTCCGGCATCCGGCCGTGGCTCCCCACGAAGGCGAACTGGACGTCGTCTCGCCGTTCGAGTATCTCCGGGATGGCAATCTCCATGTCGTGTATCCCCTTGATCCGGGTACGTCGACCCGCGAACAGGACCACAGATCGGTCCTCGTGGATCTCCCAGTCGGGCGGTTCGGTCTCCTGTTCGAATCGCTCGGCGTCGATTGGGGGGGGAAGGATGACGACGTCCGAGAGGGCCTTCCCACGGTCGACGAGGCGCTTTTTGCCCGTCGGACCGAGCGCAATGCATCGGTCGGCGAGCGCGAGCGGGATACGACCGAAGAGGTTGTTCAGCCCGAACTGCGCGGGCTTGCGCCAGCTATGGCTGACCCGGTACAGGTCGAACAGGTCGCTGCTGTACCGGTAGGTGAACGGCGTGTCGTGTCGCCGGGCGAGTAAACTGGCCGTAGTCCCTTGGACGGACGGTGCGACGACGTTCACCACAGTATCGGGGCTGTTCTCCGAGAGGTATCGATCGAGTGCCCTCGTCTCGCCGAGCAGCGTCGACGGCTGATCGTGGCCGTGCAGGTCGAAGTACATCCCGATCTCGTTACTGAAGTCGTCCGGACGGGTCGTCACTAAGTCGAGGTCGAACCCCTCGTGAAGCATCCAGCCGAAATTGAGCGTGTCGTACAGCACGTTGAACGCCTCCCGGGAGCCAGTAAAAAAGCAGATTGATTCGGCCATTAGTATACTCATATTGGTCAATTTGCTTGAATCCACTGGCTCTATTGAATCGCTATGCCGTGTTGAACGCAAGAAGGCAGCAGCATCGGTATGATGATATTCGATCTTGCAGGTTCTATTGGATGGCACTGTCTGGTTCAGTGAGTTTGAGAAGCGAGCAGGTCGTAGTGAGTGCTGTCTATGCAACTCGCAGACCTGCCGGAGAAACGTTAGACGTGGATCGTGATGAGGGTTGGGAGAACGAGCGCACCCCGACGCCCGCTAGGGTGTTCGGGGTGCGCCGGCACTCGATGGGGCTGTCGCTTCGGGAGGTCGTCACCGTCTTGGACGTCCTCGGGGTCGACCGCTCGCACGGCGCGATCTGGAACCGGACGCATACGCTCTCTGAGACACGGAGCGACCCGCCGACGGCGGAGCCGTCGCCGGTCGCGGTTGATCAAAGGCGGATCGAGGTCGATGGAGACGAAAAGTGGCTGTACGCCGCCATCGATACGGAGTCGAAGTTCCTGTTGGAAATCGAGGTATACAGCCGCCGCGGGACCGATCCCGCGGCGGTTCAGACATCACTACAACCACGACCGGCCGAATCAGGCGTTAGACGGACGAACGCCCCTCGAGGAGGTGCTCAACTAGACAGTGCCTTATCGTCAGTTTTACCTACCCCGGAGAAACGCTACGAGTATGAGACATTCAAGAACTACTGCTCATCAGGATCCCCGGTCTTTGGACCGACTCGACGCCGTCCTCTCGAAAGTCGTGGACGATGGGAAGCTACTCACGATCCAACCCGGAGGGAACCACGGGGACAGCCTCATCTATTTCGGATTCGACAAGTTACTCGGTACGACCGATATCGATCGGGTGAGATTGTCCAGTGGCCGTGTCCGGTTCGACGCCACACGGGCAGCGCCCTCGTTGAACCCGGCTGAGTCGGTGCGGTGGGCGTACCACCAGTGGAAGTACGCTCGGCACCGCCGCCTCAACGACATTGACGCAATATATATCCACGGCGGCGGGAACTTCAACGACCTCTGGGAGGTCGGGCTTAGCTGCTATCGTACTGCCGCGCGATACTTCGACTGTCCGATAGTCGTCGGTCCCCAGAGCTGCCAGTTCGACTCGACCGACCCGGCCGACGTGTTCGAGCAGGTGAGCAACGAGACCCACTTCTTCTGTCGCGAGAGCTACTCGTACGATATCATCGAAGCGGCTACCGACCGGTGTGACCACGTCGAGGTGTATATGGACAACGACACGGCACTCTTCCTCGACGCGGACGACCTACCCGTGAACGCCTCCACCGAGGAGTACGTACTGCTGGCGATGCGAATGGATCAGGACTCCTCGTTCCCGGCAATCGAGCGGGATATTCCCGCTCCCAGCCAGGTGAACGACATCAGCAAGATGAAGGATACCTTCGCAGAATGGGTGAAGGCAGTTGCGAGAGCCGAACACGTCTTTACGGATCGGCTTCACGTGGCGATTCTCGGGTACATCCTGGACAAACCGATAACGTGGTACAATACGGGATACCACAAGAACCGCGGGGTGTACGAGTACTCGCTGCTGAACGAACCGGGTATCGAGTTCGTCATAGGCACCGAGACGGCTATTTGAGCCGCGTGTTCCCCCCTGCGAACATCACGAACCAGTCCTCGGGAGCACCCCTCGAAAAGTCTCACTCAGTCGCCCGAAAGTAACGTATCAGCTCCCCGAAAACAGCCGAACACAATGGCGAGCGGTAGCGAACACCACGATGACCACCCGGTGGCTCACCGACGCCCACGATACGAACATGGAGCTGTGGCTGACCGCGTGGGACGAGGCCGTTCTCCCGTTCTGGGAGCGGGAGTTCGAGTGCATCCTCCGCGAAGGCGAACCCTCGTACGGACGTCTACACCTGGGCCGCCGAGGAACCCACCCGGGCGGTGACGCTCCACGCGGGCTTTCGGGTGGCCGGTAGCCTCGCCTGCGACGACGCGCTCGCGGCGGTCCCGGTCCCCGAGGGGGCGACCCGACTGCTCGACATCGGTAGGGGTCGCGGTCTCTACCCCGTCGCGTTCGCCAGCGAGTACCCCGCGTTGTCGGCGGTGGTCCTCGACCACCCTGCCGTAGAGCCGTCGTTCGAGGCCACGCTCGCGGACGCCCCCGGGGTCGACGACCGCGTGACGTTTCGTTCGGGTGACTACCGCACAGACGACCTCGACGAGGGAGAACGAGGGTTACGGCGTCGTCCTCCTGTTCAACGCCGTCCCACGACGAGGCGACGAACCGCACGCTCCTCGGACGGGTCTTCGGCGTGCTTCGTCCCGGTGGGGTCGTCGCCGGCCTCGACCAGTTCACCGGCGACGGCCGGACGCCCATCCCCCGAGCCGCGGTTCGCTTCGTCGATCACCCACCGGCTGACGCTCGGCGCACACACCTCCCCGGCCGACAGATGACGGGGTGGCTCGAAACGGTGGGGCTCGCCGACGGACGGGTGAAGCGCCGGTTCAGCGGCGTGACGTTCGCGCTCGGAGAGCGGCCGTAGCCATCGACGGAAGTTCAATACTACTCTCGGGACACTGTTTAGTTCAGAAAATTCGGTCAATACCCGTCTCAAAACGCGTCTAACGTCCATTTCACGAACTGACGATTGTTATAATATATCGGACATATATTTCGATTCGCGGAGTAGAACGTGTCTCACTCCAGTCTTCGATCGAGCCACCGATGCTGAGTGATCACTTGGAAGCAGATTTGTCCGCAAATCCTTACGCAGTCACGGGATTTCGCTCAACTAGACAGTGCCGCTCATACCATCTCGTGTTCTCGGTAAAATTCTTCGAGCGAATCGCAGTCGTGTTCATCTACCATCGTGACCCAACCTCCAAACCGAATCTATACTCGGTTGCTGCTTGACCACGCTCACGCGCCACTCTCGCCGTCTCTCGGCTCACACACAGGACACCAGCAGACGAATCGGTCGAAAACTGTACGCTGAAGCCTCAATACCTACAGACACATCCCCAAGTGAGGGAAGGACTGAAACGGCCACGGCCCCTACGTACGTATGAAAGCCCACGAGGGCGCGGCGGCAAACATCGGTGATGTGTATAACAACAGTAGCGAAACTGGTGCTTTATTTAAACACCAACCCGTTGTGCCGCGTATGCAGACCCACGTCGTGCCGGTGGGGTTCGACTACGACCGGCTCATCGCGCCGCTGGTCCGCGACCGGGTCGACGTGGACCGGGTTGTCCTGCTGGAGGGGGCGGTGGGCTCGGAGACGAACGTGGAGTACTCCCGGCGACTCGCCGAGAAGCTCGAAACCGATTTCTCGAACCTGCTCGGCGCCGAGACCGAGCGGTTCGTGGTCGAGGACGTCTACGACTACGACGCGGCGTTCGAACAGGCCTACCGGCTCATCAACGCCGAGCTGGATTCCGGCGGGGAGGTGTGGGTCAACGTCAGCGCGATGCCCCGCACCGTCTCGTTCGCGTTCGCTACCGCCGTTCACTCCCTGACGGTCGAGCGCGAGGCCGACCGCGACCGCGTCCACACGTACTACACGGTCCCGGAGAAGTACCTCGAGACCGAACTCGCCGAGGAGCTAAGGGCGGGCGTGGACCTGCTGGAGGACGTCCTCGGCGAGGAGCCGGTCGACAACGAGCGGGTGCGCGAGCGGCTCCGCTCGGTCAGGAGCCTGCTCGCGGAGTTCGACGAGCGCGGAACGACCATCGGAGCCAAGGAGATCGACGGCTCGCACGTCGTCGAACTCCCCGTGGCGCCGTTCTCGAACGTCAAGCCATTCGAGGAGCTCATCCTGTTCACGCTCGGGGAACACGGCGAGTTCGAGTCCGTGAGCGAGCTCGCCGGGACGCTGGCCGAGGAGCTCGGCGAGGAGTACACCGACGCGTTCCGGTCGAAGGTCATCTACAACGTCGACCGGCTCGGTCCGGGCGGGAAGGGGTACGTCGAGCGCGAGGAGCACGGGAACTCGTATCGAACGCGACTCTCGCGCATCGGTCGGCTGTGGGTGCGGGCCCACGCCGACGCGGCGCCCGAGGAGCTGGCCTGAACACCGTGCCCGGAGCGCTCCTGGTCCCGCGATTCCCGACCGTCAGCCCCCGGTACTCCCGGTCCGTACCTTGTGGACCCGCGTCGCCAGGGCCAGGAAGACACAGGTGACGGTGAGCGCGACCGCCGCCGCGGCGGCCACGTCGTGTGCCGGCACCGTGTGGTCGAAGCCGCGATCGGGACCGAGGTACGGTTCGACGTCCAACAGGGTGTGGTGGGGCTCCCCGACGACGGGGACGAGGTAGTCGACGACGTCGTTGAGGGTGTACCAGGCGGTCGCCAGCGCCACCGATCCCACGGAGAACGCGGCGAACCGGTGGATCAGGAACGCCTCGACGACCATCGCGAGGTGGCTCGTCACGAGGAAGGCGAACAGCCCGTACTCCCAGACGAACCCCGCGGCACCCAGGGCGGCGAGGCTCCCCGAGGGGTACTCGGCGGGGAACGCGAGGAGGACGAACGGCGTCCACGCGCCCAGTTTGATACAGCCGAAGAACGCGAGCGCGTTCACGTACTCGTTCGACCGGCCGAGCTTCCAGAGCGCCAGCGAGAGGGCGACGAACAGCGTGGCGAGCGGCGAGTCCGGCGTCAGGGGCCACATAACCGGGTCGGTGATCGAGAACTGGAAGCGGTAGAACCAGAAGCCGAAGGCGGTCCCGGCGAGGTTGGCGGCGACGACCGGCCACACTAGGCGAAGGCCGAGGTCCTCGAGCCATTCCGGAAGGGGAGCGACGTACCGGGGGAGCGACTCGTGGGGGGGAAGGTCGTCGGGCGGGAACCGCCGGTCGTAGAGCCGGCGGAGACGACCCACGACGGTCCTCGTGCCACCCCCGCGGCTCCCGCCACCGGTGCCTGCCATGGCGTCCGTTCCGGCGCCGTCGGCTAAAAACGCCGCGGGTCCGTGCGG
>PXRQ01000043.1:0-33322 GCA_003022005.1 Halobacteriales archaeon QS_5_70_15 | reverse complement strand
GAACTGCGTCGCGGGACCGACCTGGTCAAGCGCGGCTTCGCCAAGATGCAGAAGGGCGGGGTCATCATGGACGTCGTCACGCGCGAGCAGGCCCGGATCGCGGAGGACGCCGGCGCGGTCGCCGTGATGTCCCTCGAGGCGGTCCCGGCGGACATCCGCAAGCGCGGCGGCGTCGCCCGGATGGCCGACCCCGCCAACCTCCGGGAGATCATCGACGAGGTCTCCATCCCCGTGATGGGGAAGGCCCGCATCGGCCACACGAAGGAGGCCGAGATCCTCGAGGCCACCGGGGCGGACATGATCGACGAGTCGGAGGTTCTCACTCCCGCGGACGACGAGTACCACATCGACAAGCGGGGGTTCACCGCGCCGTTCGTCTGCGGCGCCCGGAACCTCCCGGAGGCGCTCCGCCGGATCGACGAGGGCGCCGCCATGATCCGGACGAAGGGCGAGGCCGGCACGGGCGACGTGAACCAGGCCGTCACCCACCAGCGGGCCATCAAGAGCGCCATCCGGGAACTGGAGGGCAAGACCCACGAGGAGCGCGAGAAGTGGGCCCGCGAGCACGAGGCGCCCGCGGCACTCGTCCACGAAACCGCCGAGATGGGCCGGCTCCCGGTGGTGAACTTCGCCGCCGGCGGCATCGCCACGCCCGCCGACGCCGCGCTGATGATGCACCACGGCTGTGACGGCATCTTCGTCGGCTCGGGCATCTTCGGCGCCGAGAACCCCGAGGCGATGGGTCGGGCGGTCGTCGAGGCGGTCAACAACTGGGCCGACCCCGAGACGCTGGCCGAGATCGCCACGAACACCGGCAAAGGCATGAAGGGACAGTCCAACACCGACATGCCCGAGGAGGAGAAGCTCCAGGGCCGCGGCGTCTGAGACGGCTCCGAAACGCCCCGTCCCGGCCGCTCCGGCGACGGCCCGTCCCGTATCCGGCCGGGCAACGACCCTTCTGTGCCCGTCCGTCGACGGCGGTTAGAAGAAGGGGTCCCCGAGCGACGCGAGCGTCCCGGGCGAGGCGAACGGGGTCTCCCCGCGGGGGACCGGCCGGACGTCCGCCGCGTCCTCGAGCAGCGACTCCACCGCCGCGCGGTCCGCGTGGTCGTAGCCCGCGAGCGTCCACGGCGGCCACAGCGAGAGCCGCTCGTACCGCGAGCGGTCCGGGTTCCAGCGGACGTAGACGTCCGCGGCGCCGTCCCGTGCGACGAGCGCGAGGTCGCCGTCGGTGGCCCGCGCCGCCTCGATCAGGTCGGTCGGGTCGGCCGACCCCGTCCCCGTGTGGGCCTCGAACACCGCCCTGACCGCCCGGTGGTCGGAGTGGGCGAGCAGGAGGTCGCGGACCGCGTCGTCCCCGTCCTTACTCCCGCTCCCACCGTTCTCGCCGTCGCTGTCGGTCATCGGGTGTGCGTACGACTGGCACGCGCTTAAGCGGCCGGGTCGGCGGGAACGGGACCCGGCCGCGAACGGTCCGGGGCCGGCGGGTTTACCTGCCGCCCGGTCCATCCGCCGGTATGGACCGGCGGCTGGCGGCGCTCGCGCTCGCGGCGCTCGCGGTGCTGGCCGGCTGTACCGGGGGCGTTCCGGTACCGGAGTCCGGCGACGGCGGAGCGGCCGCGGGGTCGGGACCGACCGCGACGCCGACGGTCGCGGGCGAGGGAGAGGGCGTCCGGGTGACGGTCGTCCGCGTCGTCGACGGCGACACGATGGAGATCCGGTTCGACGACGGCACCGCCGACACCGTCCGCCTGCTGGGAGTGGACACCCCGGAGGTCCACTCCGAGAACACCCCGGGCGAGTACGAGGGCATCCCGGAGACGGAGGCGGGCAAGCGGTGTCTCGGGCGCTACGGCGAACGGGCGAGCGCGTTCGCGAAGGACCGCCTGGCCGGCGAGACGGTTCGCCTGCGGTTCGACCCCGAATCGGACCGCCGGGGCTACTACGGCCGGCTGCTCGGCTACCTGGTCGTCGACGGCGAGAACGTCAACCGCCTGCTCCTGGAGGAGGGGCTCGCTCGCGTGTACGACTCCCGGTTCACCGAGCGCGAGCGGTTCTACGAGGCCGAGTCGACGGCCCGCGAGGCGGGGGCCGGCCTGTGGGCCTGTGCGACCGACACCGACTCGGGCGGCACCGCCACCGCGACGCCCGCGACCGGGCGCAGCGACGGCCGCCTCCGGGTTGTCGAGATCGCCGCCGACGCGCCGGGCAACGACAACGAGAACCTCGACGGGGAGCACGTCGTCCTCGAGAACGCGGCCGAGGAGTCCCTCGACCTCTCGGGGTGGACGGTGACCGACGAGGCGGGCCACACCTACACCTTCGGCGACGTGACGCTCGATCCGGGCGAGCGGGTCACCCTCTACACCGGGAGCGGCTCCGACAACGCGACGTCGGTCTACTGGGGCCGCTCGTCCGCCGTCTGGAACAACGGCGGCGACACCGTCACCGTCCGGGACGCCGGCGGCGACGTGGTCGCCGAGCGGTCGTACTAGAGGGCCGCCGTGCCCATCCGCGAGCTGTCGTACCCGTCCACGGGCGGGTCCGGTCCCGTCATCACCACCGTCCTGACGTACAATTATATGATAGCCGATTCGCAACCCCGTATGGCAGAGGAAACGGTCTACGAGGCACAGGCCCCCCGGAAACGCCGACGAGTCGCGACGTTCTTCCGGCAGCTCGCCGACCGACTCGGTCGCGGCGAGCGAGTCGCGGTCGACGAGGACCGGACCGTCGCCGTCGACGTGCCGGCCGAACCGGAGATGGAGGTCGAAGTCGAACGCGAGGACGGGGAGGTCGCCCTCGAGATCGAACTCGAATGGCCCGAGGAGGAGGGAGACGTCGAGACCGACGCCGTCGCGAGCAAGGCCCGCTTCGAACGCTACGAGGACAAGGCCGGCGAGTACCGCTGGCGACTCGTCCACCGGAACGGGAACATCATCGCGGACAGCGGCGAGGGATACAGCTCGAAGCAGAACGCCACCAACGGCCTCGAGAGCGTCCGGAGGAACGCGCCCGGTGCGTACGTGGTCGACCTGTCGAAGGACGAGGAGACGCCCGGCGAGGGCGGGAGCAACGCGACGTTCGAACTGTTCGAGGACGAGGCGGGGAAGTGGCGCTGGCGGCTCCGCCACGACAACGGGGAGATCATCGCCGACAGCGGGGGCGGCTACGCGTCGAAACAGGGCGCCAGGCGGGGCCTGTACGGCGTCCAGAAGAACGTCCCCGGCGCGCCGGTCGAGGAAACGGAGTAGCCCAGCCCCGGATCGCACCGGCCATCGCCGGCAACCGGCCACGACCCTCCGGATGACGCCCCCCCCCCGCACCGGCTCCCCGGGTCCGCTGTCGCCCCGTGTGAACCGGCAGACGGAACGGGGACCGAGATGCCTCGGGAGGGCCGTTCCCGGGCCGAACGGGAATCGTTTTAACACGCCCTTTCGTACCCCCCGTATGTTCAAGGCTATCGTGAGCGCCGAGACGCTACGGGGGGCGCTCGACTCGGTGAGCGTGTTGGTCGACGAGTGCAAGATCAACCTCAACGAGGACGGCCTGGCCATCCGTGCCGTCGACCCCGCGAACGTCGGGATGGTCGATCTCACCCTCGACGTCGAGGCGTTCGAGTCCTACGAGACCGACGGGGGGGTCATCGGCGTGAACCTCGCCCGGCTCGAGGACTTCGTCGGGATGGCCGACTCGGACCAGCTCGTCCAGCTCGAACTCGACGAGGAGACCCGCAAGCTCCACGTCCGGATCGACGGCCTCGAGGGGACGCTCGCGCTCATCGATCCCGAGTCGATCCGCAAGGAGCCGGACATCCCCGACCTGGACCTCCCCGCCACCATCGTCGTCGAGGGCCGGGACATCGACCGCGCGGTGAAGGCCGCCGACATGGTGAGCGACCACATCGCGCTCGGCGTCGATCCCGACGAGGAGGTGTTCTACGTCGACGCGGAGGGCGACACCGACGACGTCCACCTCGAACTGGCGCGCGAGGACCTCATCGACCTCGTGGCCGGCGAGGCCCGCTCGCTGTTCTCGCTCGACTACCTCAAGGACATGAACAAGGCCATCCCGAAGGACGCCGAGGTCGAGCTCGAGCTCGGCGAGGAGTTCCCCGTCAAGCTCCACTTCGACATCGCCGAGGCGAAGGGACAGGTCACCTACATGCTCGCACCCCGCATCCAGAGCGACTGATACGGTCGTAGGTAACGGTTCCCCGGCGATCGTCCGACCGGGTTCGAGATCACCGGTAACGGTCCACGCACGACCGTACGAACGCCCGCGGCGCTCACACCGCGATCCGACGCGGCTCCCTCTTCCACCCGGCTCCGGTCCCGACACCGGCGCTCGCTTCGGGCCGGTTCGTCACGTCCCCCGGCCCCCCGTCCGTCACCGCCGCGTAGAGGAGTCATCCGCCGCCCGACGCCGGCGGATCAGTCGCCCGTGCTCTCGCTGCCGCCGCCACTCGCGCTCCCGGTCTCGGCCGTGGACCCCGTTGCCGGCTCCACCCCCGCTCCGGCTCCGGTCCCCCCGCCCAGCCGCCGGTCGAGCGCGAGCGGCCCGCTCCCGGTGATGACGAGCGCGGAGGCCAGCCCGAACAGCGTCACGTGCGCGAGCACGGTCGTCGGCGAGACCGAACAGCGTGGGCGTGAACATCCCGAGCGCGACCAGCGAGCCCGGCGGGTGAACAGCCCGACCGCGAGCCCGAGCCCGAGGCCGAACTCCGTCAGCCCCGCCCCGACGACCCACAGCCCCTCGCTGACGGGGACGACCGCGGCGAGGTCGTACTTCTCGACGACCGCCAGCGCGGGGCCGGGCGCGAGCAGCTTCCCCATGAGCCCGAGGTACGCGAAGTTCAGGCCGAGCCCCACCCGGACGACGGTCGCCACGAACGGCTGGTAGGGATCGAACCGTCGGCCGAGCCGGGCCGCCGCCCGGTGGACCGGGTCGAACTCGCCGTGGAGGGTGCCCTCGGTCGAGGCGACGGTCTTCGGGACGTGGTCGGCGCTCGGCCGGCCGCTCCCCACGACCGCGATCGCGACCATCCCGGTGACGTACTCGTTGGCGAGCAGCAGCTCCGGCTCGACCCCCAGCGTCCCCGGGTAGGCGAGCAGGCCGACGAGCGCGGCCGCGCGGGTCGCCAGTCCGAACAGCAACAGGAACCCGAGGCCGACCTGCAACCAGCGGCTCGGCGAGTACCCCGAGGACGAACCGGAGCGTCTCGACCGGTTCGCCGCCGTCGGTGACGTAGTCGACGTGCGCGGCCGCGGTCCCCGCGAGCGCCGACGTCGCGGCGGCCCCGGCGACGGCGACGCCCCCCACGCGTCGGCCCCTCATGTCCTTCCGGGGCCGGTAGGCCGCCGACCGTTACCGTCGCCGCGGTCGACCGGGACCACGGTCAGGCCGCCATCAGTATCATCCCTACCTGTGCGACCAGGAACACCGCCACGACGATCAGTACCCCCCATCCCCACCAGGAAGTGCCCTCCTCGCCCGTGTCCATCATGCCGAGGACGAAGACGGTCCCTGCCAGTACGACGACGAGCACCGCGAGGCTGTACACCGTGTTCAGTATCCCTGCCATGTGCTACCGGTTGTCTATCGTGTATTAAAAACGTTGCCCGGACGCGGCCGCTCGATCCCGCCGGGGTGGCACCCGACCGGTTGCCGGCCGCTCCGGCGGGACAGCTATACGTCGCCCCCGCCTCCAGGATCAGTCATGCGAATGGAGCTGCGCGTCTGCAAGCACTGCTACGACGGCGAGCACGGCAACCCGGGGAAGACGGAGGTCACGAGAGACATGGTCAGGTGTGCCCAGCGGATACGGGAGTACAAGGACCTCATCGGCGTCGACGCGTTCTACGTGACGATGGTCGAGGAGGGGGACCCGGGCGGCGCGGAGGAGCTCCCGGCTATCGTCGCCCGCATCGAGAACGACCGGATCTCCCTCTCGGACACCCAGCTGGTGATGGAGGACGGGGACGGCAACATGCTGGTCTACCCCGAGCCGAAGGACATCCTCGAGGTGCTCACACGGAACATCGACCAGATACAGGAACAGACCCGACAGGACGTCACCGTCGAGCTCTCCGAGGAGGGGGCCGAACTGCTGACGGCCTGACACGGTCGTGCGTGACGATGTACCGGCAATGACCCGGACGGAGTCGAGTATCGACGGTAAACGACGACGCACGACCGTATCAGTCGTCGCTCTCCACGCTCCCCCCGTCGGTAGCGGCCTCGCCCCGCCGGCGCTCCTCGAGCTGTCGCTCCCAGCGGACCCGGAGCACGTTCCCGTACATCGAGAGGACGAGCCCGACGAGCAGCACGAGGATGCCGACGTTGATGCCGACGGTCAGCAGCAGGTTCGTCGGCCCGCCGCCGATGGCGAGCTCCCGCGGGACCGGATAGCCCTCGTCGAAGATGCTCCCGACGAGCACGCTCACGATGCCGATGACGGTGAGCACGCCCATCACGTTCGCTGCCCAGTTCCAGGACGGCGACAGCGAGAGCTGCTCGATGCCGTTGCCCGACTCCTCCTCGGAGTGGTACTCGGGGATCATGCTCCGCGGGATGAACGCCTTGGTCTCGACGGGGTAGAACGCGGGGTGGAACCCGTGCTCGAAGACGTGGAACATCACCCCCATCAGCATGATGACCCCGAGCAGGCCGTGGAAGACGACGAACCCCATCGCGGCGGCCTTCGTCTGGAAGAGCGCGGCCAGCCCGGTCTTGCTCCAGATGAGCAGGCCCGACACCGTGAGCAGCGTCAGCTCGACGGCGAAGATGGCGACGACGCCCTTGCCGACGTACGACAGCAGCGGCACCTCGTCGGCGTCGTAGCCGGCGAGCTGTCGGGCGTTCGGGGGTCGCTCGTCGGCCCGCCCGAGCATGAACCGCACGTCCTGGAGGAACGCCTCGATGTCGTCCGGTCCGGGGATGATCTCCCCGAAGTTGCTCCGGCCGGTGTCGGTGATGAGCATCAGCGTCATCCAGAAGACGATGAGCGCGATCAGGCCCATCCCGGCGATCCGGTGGACGCCGAGCACGCCCGTGTTCCCACCGAGCAGCACCACCAGCCACCAGAGCTCGTCGTTGAACATCACCGCGTAGCCGGTGAAGAACAGCGCGAACACGTCCAGCGCCAGCAGCGAGTGGAAGATCGTCGTCACCCGCGTGAACTTCCCGTGGTCGAGGTTCGTCACGCCTCCTCACCTCCGGTATCGGTCCCGGTCCTGGTCCCGGTCCCGGTTCCGGGCTCGGCGGCGGTGCCCCCGTCGGTCGCGACGCCCTCCGCGCCGCCCTCGCCGGGCTGTCGCATCTGGCCGGCGAGCCGTCGGAACGCCGCCCAGTGGAGGAACACCATGAACAGGATGAACAGACCCATGATCGCGTCGGCCGCGTGGGTGAGCGCGACGAGGAAGTCCAGCCACGCGATGGTGTTGCCGGCGACCCAGTCGGCGCCGACGCCACCGTCCTGTACGGTGGGGGCGACGCGGAACAGCTCCTCGTAGAAGACGGCGAACCCGGAGGCCCACCAGACCAGCAGGACCGAGGCGACGACGCCGACGGCCCCCGAGACCAGGACGGGGACCCGCCCGTAGCCGGACGTCTCGGGCAGGTCGCCGCTCATTGGAACGCCTCCGTCTCCTCGCCGAAGATGATGTCCATCGCGACGTCGTTGAAGAACGTCCCGCTGTCCCGCCGGTCGAGTTCGGCGGCGATCTCGTCGGCGCTCCCGACGAGGATGGCGTCGGTCGAGCACTCCTCGGCGCAGGCCGGCCCCTTGCCCACGTCCTGGCGCTCCGAGCACATCGTGCACTTGTCCATCGTGCCGCCGCCGCCGAACAGTTTCGCGGCGCCCTCGTCGGACTCGGGAAACTGCGGCGCGCCGAACGGACACGCCGACAGGCAGTACTGGCACCCGACACAGAGGCTGTCCCGGACGTCGACGAACCCGTCGTCCATGCTGACGAGCGAGTCGGTCGGACAGACCGACACACAGGGGGCGTTCTCGCAGTGGTAGCACTGCATCGGGATCGACGTCTCGCCGGGGGACTCGTCCCGGCCGAGCGCGCGTGCGCTGCTGGCGTTGAGGCCCTCCGCCCCCTCCTGCCCCTCGAGCATCGTCGAGATGCTGATCCGCTGTTCGTCCCGCGGGACGTCCCACGTTCGCTTGCAGGCGACGACACAGCCGCCGCAGTCGATGCACGCTTCGACGTCGGGGAAGATCCGCGTCCCCTCGCCGACGCTCCGAACCCCGTTCCGCATTCGTTCTTTGCTTGACATTTTATATCACCTCACTGAACCGTGGAGCTGTCGCGGACGTCGAAGTCCTTCTGCGTCCCGACGTTCTCGCGATCCTGGGGGAACTCGAGGTCCACGTCCATGTTGAGCTCCTCGAGCAGTTCCGTGGTCGCCGGCCGGACGGCCACCATCGACACCTTCGTCTCCTGCATCTGGGTTTCGACGTCGTACCCCCGCGCCGTGATGGAGTTCACGGAGTCGCCGATGGCGTAGGGGACGTGCCCCTCGGGGTACTTGTCCTCCAGGCTCTTGCCCTGGAAGACCCCGCCCCAGTGGTAGGGCAGGAACACCTCCTTGTCGTTCGGCCGGTCCGTCACCCGGGCCTTGACCAGCACCGACCCGCGGTCGGTCGAGGAGACCACCACGAGGTCGCCCCCGTCGACGCCGTTTTCGCCGAGGCTCTCGGCCGTCGCCGGCGTCATTTCCGCGTACATGTGGGGCTGGAGATCGGCGGTATGGATGTTGTTCCGGGTCTCCGCGCCGCCGCCCTGGTGCTCGACCTGTCTGCCGGTCGTCATGATGGTGTCCAGGTTCGGCCCGTCGTCCTGGTTGTGGATGATGTCCATCGCCCGCTGCTGCTCGGCGGCGTTGTTCTGGTCGAGCCGATAGAAGTTCAGCTGCTGGCCGTTCGCGGGCCACTGTTCGACCAGTTCCGGGCTCGGGCTCTCTATGGGTTCGCGGTGGACGGGCACCCTGTCCAGGAACCCCCAGACGACCGCCCGCGCCCGCCCGCGTCCGGTCGGGGCGTCGGGCTGCTTGTAGTCGTACTGCTCGTAGAACGACGGGTCGATGTCCTGCGTGAGTTCGAGGTACTCGTCGAACAGCGGGCTCCCGGTGTCGGGGTCGGCCAGCGCCTGTGCGGCGGTGTACACCGACTTGTCGTTGTCGAGCGCGTGTATCTGCGGGATGGTGAGTTCGTCGGGCTGTGTCCGCCGGTTCGGGTCGACGAGGCTCAGCGGGGGTACCGTCTTCCAGCCCGGGTACTCCGGGACGCCGTGGATCTGCCCGTCCGCGGCCGTGTCCGAGGGGCTCGCCCACCCGGGGCGGTACGGGTCACGGAGCAGGCTCAGCGCGTCCTCCTGGCTGTCGTACCGGTCCCCGACCGCGTTCAGCGTCTCCTGGAACGGGTACTCGTCGTCGGTGGGCATCTCCGCCCACTCCTCGGGGGTCGGGGCCTGCACGCCCCACCGGGTCCGGAAGTCCTGGCCGCCCTCGTTGGGGTCCAGGTCGTCGTTCCAGATGATCGGCGTCCCGGGGTGCCCCTCGCCCCAGCAGGGCCAGGGGAGCATCCAGTACTCGCCGGCGACCGGCGTACCCTCGGCGCCCTTCAGGTCCTCGTGGGAGAACGCCCAGTCGTACTCCAGGTGCTGCTGGAGCCGCTCGGGGGTCTGCCGGTAGCCGATGGTGTTCGTCCCGAGGTTGAACTCCCGGATGACGTTCTCGTAGCTCGACCTGCCGTTGTGGATCTCCGGGCCGTCGCCCCAGTCGAAGTGCTCGCCGAAGCCCAGCGCGTCGGCCAGCTCCTGCATGATCCGCAGGTCGGGCCTGGAGTTGTGCTTGGGCGGGGCGACCGGCTCGGACCACTGGACCGATCGGTTCGTGTTCGTCAACGAGCGGTAGTGCTCGTACTGGCTGGAGGCCGGCAGTAGCAGGACGGGCGGTCCCTCCTCGTAGTCCGGGAGGACGCTCGCGACCGACGGGAACAGGTCGACCACGACCAGCAGGTCGAGGTTCTCCATCCCCGCCTTCATCTGTCCCATCTCGCTGATGGAGTTCGCCGAGTGACCCCAGATGAACGCGATCTTCACCTGGTCGGGCTGGTAGATCGGCGTCTCCTGGTAGCGGTCCCCCTGGTCGAGGGCCGCCTCGAACCAGCGGGCCACCGTCAGCCCGTTCTGGAACATCATCGAGTTGTCCGCCGGCCTGTCCGTGTCGATCTCTTCGACCCCATCGTGGACCGGGCTCTGCTGGACGAACAGGTCCTCGGGCATCAGCTCGAACGTGTCGTAGAGGTCCTCGAAGGAGGTCGAGCCGCTAGTGTAGGGGTTCATGTCCCAGATGTCGGCCCACCAGGACCAGCCGCCGGGCGAGAGCCCGTAGTAGCCCGGCAGGATGTGGCTCGCCACGGCCAGGTCGGTCGCCCCCTGGACGTTCGCGTGCCCGCGCATCACCTGCAGGCCGCCCCCCGAGCGGGCCGCGCTCCCCGAGGCCAGGCTCGTGATCGCGTACGAGCGGATGTTCTGGGTCCCGTTGTTGTGCTGGGTGCCGCCCATCGCCCACTCGATCTGGATGTGCGGGCGGTTCTCGTCGATCAGCTCCGCGATCCGCTCGATGTCCTCCTCCGAGACCCACGTGATCTCCGAGACGGTCTCCTTGTCGTACTGATCGAGCTCGGCGTCGACGTCCTCCCAGCCCTGCACCCGGTCGGTGAGCATGTTCTGCCCCGAGGGGTCGGCGTCCGGGTCCATCGCGAGGCCGTACTCGTCGCGCAGCTCCTTGACGACGCCCATCATCAGGGCGACGTCCGTCCCCGGCCTGAAGCGGATGAACTCGTCGGCGTGGGCGGAGGTCTTCGTGAACCGCGGGTCGAGGCTCAGGATCGTCCCGCCCCGCTTCTGCCCCTCGAGGATGTGCTGCATCGCGATGGGGTGGGCCTCCGCGGGGTTCTGCCCGATGATGATGTTCAGGTCGAAGTTCCGGTAGTCCTGGACCGTGTTCGTCATCGCGCCGTACCCCCAGGTGTTCGCCAGCCCCGTGACCGTCGTGGAGTGGCAGATGCGTGCCTGGTGGTCGACGTTGTTGGTCCCCATGAACGCCGCGAGCTTCCTGAACGCGTAGGCCTCCTCGTTGGAGTGGTGGGCGCTCCCGAGGAGCATGATGCTCTCGCGGCTGTACTCGTCCCAGACCCGCTGTATCTCGTCCGAGAGCAGGTCGTACGCCCGGTCCCAGGAGAGCTTCGACCACTCGCCGTCCTCCTGGATCATCGGGTGTTTCAGCCGCTTCTCGGAGTGCTCGGTCGCGTAGATGCCCGCGCCCTTCGAACAGAGCGACCCGGCGTTGATGGGATGGTCCTCCCACGGCTCCATGCCGACGAACGCGTCGCCCTTCCGCTCGCCGAGGAACCCGCACCCGACCGAGCAGTAGTTGCAGATCGTCTTGCTCCGTTCGCCCTCCGTGTCCGTCCCGTCGACCTCGCCCTCGTCCTTAGCGAGCGCCTGGCCGGTCGCGCCGCCGCCCAGCGCGACCGCACCCGCCAGCGCGCTCGCCTTCATAAACGAGCGCCTGTCGAGGTCCAGGGAGACTGGTTCCGTGCTCATGTTCTGGTGGCCCCGCTATCCGTGTTACCGGATAGCACGTCCCATGGCGATTACGTCCGATCCCTTATGAATACACACCCCTCGTGACCGAAGTTAAACACGTTCGTACTGATACAAAGGCCCGATATCGGAACTTTTTGGCGGATAGCTCGGAGGTCCCGGGAAAAGTATTTGCGGCGGTATCCTCAACCCCGGACGATGAACGTCGGTGCCTTCGTGTGTTCGTGTGGCGGGTCCTGTGACATCGACCTCGAGGGCGTGCGGGACGGCGTCCGAGACGTCGACGTGGTCGCCAGCTCCGAACTGCTCTGCACGGAGGGACGGGACGCGATGGCTCACGTGATCGGGGAGTACGACATCGACCAGGTCATCGCGACCACGCCCGAGGCGTCGTGCCAGCGGCGGATCCGCGACCTGGCCGACGGGATGGGGCTCCACCCCGAGGCGACGGAGTTCGTCGACCACCGCGAGGGCGCCGCCTGGGTCCACGACCCCCGGGAGGCGACCGACAAGGTCGCCCGCCTCATCAACGCCACCCGGGCCGGCCTGCGCGAGGAGGCCGTCTCGCGGACGGTCGCCCGCGAGGCCGGCGACCGCGTCGCGGTGGTGGGCGACGCCGACGCGGCCGCGGCGCTCGCGGACACGGCGGACGTCACCTTCGTCGCCAACGGCGGGGAGTTCTCCGGCGCCGAGGGGCTCGGGGACATCGACCTGCGCCGCGGCCGCGTCGTCGACGTGGACGGGGAGTACGGCGGGTTCGAGCTCACCCTCGAGGCGAACGTCACCGACGACTGCATCGGCTGCATGGACTGTGTGAACGAGATGCCCGAGCACACCACCGCCCGGCCGATCGACGTGAGCCCCGACGCCCCCGAGGGGGACTGGGTCGACTGCTGCCCGACCGACGCCATCGACCTCGACGGGGTGACCGAGACCGTCGAGGTCGACCAGGTGGTCCTCCCCGGCGCCTCCTCGCCCCGGGGCGGGGTCGTCGGCTTCTACACCGGCCCCATCGACGCCGGGACGGTCGCGGCCGTCGAGAGCCGCCTCGGTGGCATCGAGAAGCCGGACTTCCTCGACCTCGAGATGGACGTCTGTGCGGCCGGCGACTCCAGCCAGGTAGGGTGTAACGCCTGCGTCGACGCCTGCCCCCACGGCGCGGTCGACCGCCCCACGGTCGACTCCGTCGAGTTCGACAAGGTGGCCTGTCAGGACTGCGGGGCCTGCACCTCCTCGTGTCCCACGGGTGCGACGATGCTCCGCGAGCCCTCGAACCGGCGGCTCGCCCGCGAGGTCGAGGCGCTGCTGGACCCCGAACTCGAGGAGTGCGGGTGGTTCTCGGGTGCCGAGGAGCCGGCCATCGAGCGGAACGTCGTCGCGTTCGTCTGTTCGGAGTACGCCGCCGAACGGCTCCGCGAGCACGGCCGCCGGGCCGCCCGCGGCGGGGACATCGAGTACCCGCCGGTGCTCCCCGTGCGCGTGAACTGCACGGACACCGTCGGCGAGGCCCACGCGATGCACGCGCTGGCGGCCGGGGCCGACGGCGTCGCCATCGTCGGCTGCGGCGGCGACTGCCTCCACTCCGGGCCGGACCCGAAGGTCGAACTCGTCTCGCGGCTGAACCGCGCGGCGTCGGACCTCGGCCTCGGCGAGCGGGTGGGGTTCTTCGCGCCCGAGCGCGGCGACCCCGGCGCGTTCGTCGAGGAACTCTCGCGGTTCTACGTCGAACTCGAGGACTCCCCCGTGCCGGCCGGCGAGCACGAGGCCGCGGGCGTGATCGACGGCGACCGCCCGAACCCGGCGTTCGACAGCCACGGCTGGACGCTCGAGTCCGTCCGCGGGATACTCGAGCACGTCACCCCCGAGCGGGAGGTGATACGGGGGTTGAACGACTTCGGGGTCATGGACGTGAGCGACGCGTGCAACCTCACCCCCACCTGCTCGAACCTCTGTCCGACCGACGCGGTCCGCCGGACCGAGGCGGGGGACCTGGAGTTCAGCCACGAGCTCTGTGTCAACTGCGGGCTCTGCGAGGAGGGCTGTCCGGAGACGGCCATCACGATGGAGACCGGGCTGGACCTCTCGCTGCTCCCCGAGAACCGGGACGGCGAGCCCTGGCTGACGGTCTTCGAGGGGGAGATGCTCGAGTGCGTGCGCTGTGGCAAGCCGTTCACGAGCGCCGGTTCGGCGGCGAAGATCGAGGAGGAGGTCGGCGACCTCGTCACCGGCATCGCCCCCGAATCGGACCACAGCATCTTCGAGTACTGTTCGGACTGCCGGACGGCGCTGCTGTTCGGGGGTGACGGCCGATGAACGACGCCGAACTGTACGACGCGCGGCTCGAACTGATCGACTTCTGCATCGACGCCTTCTGGGACGTCCCCGGGGAGTCGTTCGTCGAGCGGCTGCTCGGCGGGAAGATCGAGCTCCCCGAGGGGTCGGTCAACGAGCCGCTCGACGAGGGGTTCGAGATGCTGCGCGAGTGGCGGGAGGAGCACCGCGACCGCTCCCCCGGGACGGTCCACGACGAGCTCAACCGGGAGTACACCGACCTGTTCGTCGGACCGCGCCCGCCCGTGCTCCCCCACGAGACCTACTACCGCGAGGACACGGACTTCCTGGGGGAGGGGCTCGCGGAGGTGGAGGCGAGTTACGGGGCGGCCGGCTGGAGCTCGCCGGAGGACTACCCCGAGGAGGACGACTTCGTCGCCGTCGAACTGGCGTTCCTGCGCCACCTCGTCGACCGCCAGCGGACGGGGGGCGAGGAGGCGTTCGGCTTCGAACGGGTGTTCCTCGACGAGCACCTGCTCGACTGGGTCGACGCGTTCGTCGACGAACTCCGTGACGAGGCCGACCCCGGGCTGTTCCTCGCCGCCGGGCTGATCTTCCAGGGGCTCGTCCGCTTCGAGGACGAACTCGTCGCGCAGATGGTCCCCGGCGGGTCGTAGGCCCCCGTCGTCGGATCGCCTCGCGGTCGTGCTGCATCCGTCCACCCGCGTCCCCTCGGGTCGTCCCACCGTCCCCCGGGCTCGGGAGGATGAGGAGGAGCCGAACGGGGAGAGGATACCGCCTACCGCGCGCGCACTGCGGTCGCCAGCCCGCCGAGCAGGGTGAGCCCGAGGAGGACGCCCGCGACGGGCGTGGCCGCCGCGATGGTCCGCTCCATCAGGAAGTAGTCGCCCCAGGTGTTGCCCAGCTCCGCGGCGACGGCGACGGCCCCGACGGCGGCGACGAGCACCGCGAGCGCGGCGGCGAACAGGACCGTCAGCGAGCCGAGGCGGCTCGCCCGCCCGGCCTCAGCCATCGTCGACCACCCCACGCCCGACGACGAGCACGGCGAACAGCGGGACGAGCACGAACAGCAGCCCCCTGACGAACACCGCCATGTAGCTGATCGTCGATTCGAGGTGGATGGCCCAGTGCCAGGTCCCTTTCAGCTCCGCGAGGAGCGCCACGGTCCCCACGACGAGCAGCGAGAGCCCGAGCAGGGCGGTCAGCGAGTAGACCGCGACCCCCACGTAGCCCAGCGCGGTCGCGGCGTCCAGCGTCCGTTCGGTGTCGGTCTCGACGGCCATGGTTATCCGGCTCTCCGGCGCGCCCGGTAGAGGTCGATCACGACGAGCCCGAACACGAGGAGGCCGACCCCGAGGACGGTCAGCCCCGCCTCGACCGACAGCGGGAGGTCCGGCCCGCCCGAGTGCATGACAACCCCGAGCACGGTCGAGTAGGCCAACGGGGAGGAGGCGCTAAACCCTTGCGTTCGTCACACGCGCGGACCGGCAACCGAGGGCACGGGTCGCCGGGAGCCGCCGGACCGGCCGGGACCGCCGCGAGAAGCAGACTTTTGACCGTCCGGTCCCTGTCGGTCGACCAGTCACATGGTCGGGCGGAGTCGCCGACCGCCGACCTGCCGGCGAACCCGCGGGCCGGCGAGCTCCCCCGCCGCCAGCACGCCTGGGACGCGACGCTCGCCCGGGACGCCCACGGCAACCCCATCGCCCCCCGACACCACCGGGTCCTCCTGCTCGACCTGGCCGTCGAGCCCTCCGAGTCGGCCGCCCGGACCGTCGAGCGGGCGATGCGGACCGTAGAGGCCGCCTACGACTGGGGCCCCGAGGGCCTGCTCCACGGGCTGGCCTGGGGGACCCGCTACTTCGAGCGGATCGGCCGGCTGTCGGCCTCGCCGATCCGGGAACCGACGGTCCTCTCGCGCACGGACGACCCCGACCTGCTCTCGTTCGACGCGGCGCTGCTACTCGCCGCCGACGCCGCCTCGACCCCCGGCGAGGTGGAGGCGGCGATGTTCGGCGGGCGGGACGAACTGGCCGGCGAACCCGTCGAGGACCGCCTGGGTGAGGCCTTCGATATCTCGGCACGACGGACCGGCTTCATGGGCGAGGGGCTCCCGGCCGCCCACGCCGACGCCGAGGGCATCCCCGACGACGCGCCGCTGGGCGAGGCCCCGATGTTCACGGGGTTCATGTCCGGCCGCTCGAAGACACAGGCCACCGAGGATCGGGTCACCATCCGGGAGGGCCCCTACGCCGGCGGGACGACGGCCCACCTCTCGCACCTCCGGGAGTCGCTCGACGACTGGTGGTCGATGGACGAGGCCGGCCGCATCGCGCGGATGTTCTCCTCGGCGTTCTCCGAGGATGACGTCGAGTCGTTCACCGACGGCGTCCCCGTGCCCGGCGACGTCCGCGAGCACGCCCGTGAGGCCGGGGTCGTCGGCCACCTCGAGAAGGTCGCCCGGGTCCGCGAGGACGGCCGGCCGATCGTCCTCCGGCGGGACTTCAACACGACCGACGGCGGGCAGGCCGGCGTCCACTTCCTCTCCTTCCAGCGGTCGCTCGACGAGTTCGAGAAGACGCGCAAGGCGATGAACGGCTGGTACCTCCAGGACGACCACCCGCGGGTCCGGGATCGGGAGAACAACGGCATCCTCGAGTTCATCTCCGTCGTCTCGCGGGCGAACTTCTACCTGCCGCCGCGGGACGAGCGCGCGTTCCCGGGGTAGCCGCCGGCCCCTTACTCCTCGTCGACGTCCCCCGTTCCGTCGACGGCGAGGTCGACGTCCCCCTCGACCTCGCCGTCATTGAACTGGTCGACCCCGACCGTGTGGTCGGTGACCCTGTACCCTTTGTACGTGTGGGTGGCGCCGTCCGCTTGCCGCCCGGTGTCGTGGTGTGTCATGTGCTACGTCCTCTCGTGCTGGGCAATAAATCTTCCTCAGGCACAGGGACGTCGGGCGACCGCCTCCGGGTCCCTCCGGGTGGTGCCTCAGGTGGGGGGTGCGTCGGGCGGCCGCTCCTCGTCGTCGTCGAGGAACACCCGGGCGAACAGGTCGACGTGGAGCTTCAGCACCTCGCTCGGCTCCAGCCCGGTCGCACCGGCCTGTCGTTCGAGGAACTCCCGCAGTTCGTCCGTGGGGTAGTGGCGGACCGTGGTCCCGTCGACCTCGAACTCGACCTCGTGGGCGCCGGCGACGAGGTGCTCGACCTCGAGGAGGGCCTGTTCGGCCTTCGTCTCCAGGGCTTCCTCGAACTCCATCATGCGGGCCTCCCCCCACTCGTGGGCGGCGGCCTCGAACCGCTCGTCGACCTCGAACGAGAGGCGAGTCGGGCTCAGAACGACACCCCCTCGCCCTCGAACGCCCGGGTCCAGGTCGTCTCCTCCTCGCAGACCGGGCACTCCATCCGGAGCTCCGAGCGGTCGCTCGGGTCGAGACGGATCAGTCCGCCGCACTGGGCACACTCGAACTGCGTCATGCCTACTCCTCGGGGGGCCACGTGCTCGGCGAGGGCGAGGTCTCGGCGAGCTCGCCGAACAGGCCGACCAGCAGGGCCACGAACACCGCCATCACCGCGAGGCCGACGACGCCGGAGGCGGCGACCTGGCCCACCCACGGGCCGTCGGCCGGGGTCGTCCAGAGCGATCCCATCGTCGCGAGGACGGTCCCCGCCTTCACGACGAGCCAGCCGACGAGCGCCAGGACGAACGCCGCCACGTACCACGACTGTCCGACCGCGGTTCTGAGTCCCATGTCCCGTGCGACTGGGTGACGTGAGTACAAAAAGGTACGCGTGGGCGCCCTCCAGGTGGTCGTCCCACGAGTGGTCACGCCCCGTCCGGGTCCCGGAGCTCCCAGCCCGCCCCCTCGGCCGCCTCCGACAGCGGGACGAACTCCCAGTCGGCCCGCTCGGCGACTGGCTCGTCCTCGCCGGGGAGCCCGACCAGGGCCATCCGCTCGGCGTAGAACATCGAGTGCGGACCGATCTCCGCGAGCCGCTCGCCCGGGCCCGTCCCGGAGCCGTTGAAGAAGTCCGCGTCGATGACGTGGTCGCGCTGGAACTTGTTGATGACGTGGGCGGGCACGTCGCCGACGATGCCGATCCAGTCGGCCCACGAGGAGGCGTCCGCGACCGCGGCCGCCGGGTCCGCTAACCGCCGCATCGCCCGGTAGGTGAAGGCGAGGGTCATGTCGTCGATCCCGCCGCCGTGGGGCCCGGTCTCGCCGAGCGTGTCCCGCTCGGCCCGTCCCTCGGCGGTGTGTTCCTCTCGATGCCCGGCGTCGGCGGACTCGGGCGCCCCGCCCGATCCCGAGCCCGCGCCGGCCCCGCCCGAGGACTCGGGGACGCCCGCGGGCCGGTCGCGGTTCGACCGCGGGACGTGGGGCACCGCGTCGCTCGCGGTCCTGCCCGACACCGACTCCGAGTCCGGTTCGGCGTCCGTGTCGGGCGCGGTGCCGGCACCGACGCCGGTCCCCGCGGGTTCGGGATCCGGGGCTTCCGTCTCGCCGGTGGACGGATCGCCCTCGGCCTCGGCACCGGTGTCGGGGGCGGGCGCCGGACCGTCCTCCTCCCGCCAGAGCCAGTCGCCGCGGTTGCCCGTCTCGGTCTCTCCTTCCTCCTCTGTCCCGGTCAGTTCGTCGAGGTCGATCCGGTCGGTCATGGTCGTGATTCGGGTCGGAGGGGCGCCTCGGCCATCGGGGTGTCCCCGTCGACGGTTCCCAGGAGGTCGAGTTCGTCGAGGCGGTCCCGCGAGGGGCGGCCGTCGGTCCCCCAGCCGCGGGCCGCGTAGTAGCGGTCGAGCGTCGCCTCGAACTCGGCTGGATCGAGGGCGTCCCCGGGTTCGAGCCCGTGGGGGAGGGCGTCGTCCGCGCGGTCGAACCCCTCGCGGACGTTGAACAGGCGCACGAGGTTCCAGATCCGCTCGCCGGTCCGCTGGAGATCCCCCTCGTGGGGGTGGCCGACGGCGTCGAGCCACTCGGCGCCGTGGTCGGCGAGCACCTCGCCGACGAAGTCGTCGGCGATGAGGCTCCACCGGATCGAGCGGGCGTCCTGTGCCTCGATGACGGCCGCGGCGGTCTCCTGCGGTCCCCAGTCATCGAACACCTCGCGTTCGACGGGACGGGCCCGCCGGTGACAGGCGCCGCGGTCGCTGGTCGCGTACGCCAGCGCCATGCTCGCGGCCCCCCGGGGATCGTAGGCGGGCAGGGCCATGTCCTTGACCGTCGGGACGAAACCGGTTCCGCCGAGCCGTTCCGCGGCGGTCGCGACGCCGTCGGCGAGCGCGTCGCCCAGCGGCGTCGACCGGGTCGCGATCTCGCGGAGCAGCTCGCGGGCGCCCTCCGGATCGCTGAACTGGATGTCGCGGTCGATCACGCCCGCGTCGGCGGCGCGTATCGCCCACGCGACGGCGTTGCCGGCGCTGATGAGGTCGACGCCGAGCCGGTTGCACCGCTCGCCGAGTTCGGCCACCGCGTCGAACTCTTTGAGACCCAGGCCGGCGCCGAGCGTCATCGCCGTCGCCCCCCGGGGGATCGTCTCGCCCGCGGGCGTCTCGATCCGGAAGCCGCCGGGGAGTTCCGCGTCGCCGTCGCCGTCGCCGTCGGTCTCGCGCCCGCTGGCGGCCTCGCGGGCCGCCTCGACCCCCACCCCGTCGGTCCCGTCGAAGCCGCGCTCCTGCCAGCCCCTGGCGGCGAGCACGCCCGCCTCGTCCGCGAAGTCGACGGTCTCGAGGGTGCCGCTGGCGGCCAGCCACCGTCCGGTGTCCGTCTCGCGGAACGCCTCGGCGTCCCGCTCTCGGAGCGCCGCGAGCGCCGCCGGCACCTCGGGGGGGTCGTCCGCGGCGACGACCGCCTTGAGCCGCTTCGATCCCATCACCGCCCCCGCCCCGCCACGGCCGGCGTGGTGCTCGGTCCGGTCGGAGGCGATGGTGGCGTATGAGACACGGCTCTCGCCGGCGGGGCCGACGCACGCGACGACGCCGTCGTGGGCGTCGCACGTCTCGGCGGCGTCCCGACCCCACGTCTCGGCCGGCTCGATCCGTGCGGTGCCGCCCTCGACGACGAGCCGGACCGGTTCCTCCGCACGGCCCTCGACGAGGAGCCCGAGGTGCTCCCCCAGCGAGCCACGGAGCGCTCCCGGGAGCCGCCCGCCGCTGTAGGAGTCGAGGAACGTCCCGGTGAGGGGCGACTTCGTCACCGCGGCGTAGCGGCCCTCGCCCGGAAGCGCCCCCGAGAGCGGGCCGAGCAGGAACAGGAGCCGGTTCTCCGGGGCCAGCGGGCCCGTTCCGGGGTCGAGTTCCTCGTAGAGGTAGCGCGCCCCGAGCCCCTTGCCGCCGACGTACTTCCGGCGCCAGGGCTCGGGGATCGACTCGCTCTCGACCGCCCCGACCGACAGGTCTACGCGGAGCAGCCGGTCGGGGACTTCGCTCGACATCTGGTCGTACCAGGGGAGGTTCCGGCAAAAACGTTGCCGAACGGGGAGACGGGCCCCGCCGGCACGACGGTACGCGGTGTCCGGACGGATCCCTCGGGTGCGGGGGACAGCCTCATCACCGCTCCCGTCCGACGGGAGGTATGACCGACAGCGAGGGAGCGGTCCCCGCCGAGACGACGGTCGGACGGATCGCTCTGGTGGTGAACGATCTCGATCCCGTCGTGGGGTTCTACCGCGACGTCGTCGGGCTCGCGGTCCAGCGCCGGGAGGGCGGACGGGCGACGCTCGGCGCGGGCGGCGACCCGCTGCTGGAACTGACCGAGAACCCCGACACCCCCGAGCGGCCCGCGCGGAGCGCCGGCCTGTTTCACACCGCGTTCCGGGTCCCCTCGCGGACGGCGCTCGGCGACGCCGTCGAGCGGATCGGCGACCGGTGGGAACTGACGGGCGCCTCGGACCACCACGTCAGCGAGGCGCTCTACCTCGACGACCCCGAGGGCAACGGGGTGGAGATCTACCGCGACCGCCCGAGAACGGAGTGGCCGATGGACGCCGACGGGCACGTGGAGATGGACACGCTCCCGCTCGACCTCGGGTCGCTCGCCGACGACGCGGCGGGCGAGACCTCGGCCCCTCCGGGGACGGACGTCGGCCACGTCCACCTGGAGGTCTCGGACGTCCCGGCCGCACGCCGGTTCTACGTCGGGACCCTCGGGATGAACGTCCGCCAGGAGTGGGGGCCGGACGCGCTGTTCGTGGCCGCCGGCGACTACCACCACCACGTCGGGCTGAACGCCCGGAACCGCCGGTCCGAACCGCGGGCGGGCCGCGGGCTGGACTGGTTCGAACACGTCCTGCCCGACGCGAACGCGCTGGCGGCGGCCCGGGAACGGTTCGCGGACGCGGGCGTCGGGATCGCGGCCGTCGAGGCGGGCGGGACCGACGGGGGCTTCGAGGTCCGCGACCCCGACGGCATTCCGGTCCGGCTGTGCGTCGGGGGGACGTAGTCGGGCGCCGCGGGCCCAACAGGTATGCGTGGTCGACCCGTGCGGGGCGTATGCCCGGGGAATCCGACGAACCCGAGGCCCCCGAGGAACCGGTCACTGCGGACCTGCCCGACAGCCCGTTCCACACCACCGGCACCGACCACGTCACCGTCTGGGGGAGCAACGCCGAGGACACCATCGCGTTCTACCGCGACCTGCTGGGGATGCCCCTCGTGCTGCGGCAGCCGAACCTCGACGACCCCTCACAGACCCACCTGTTCTTCGACACCGGCGACGGACGCATCCTGACGTTCTTCGTCGGTGACCGGGACTCCGCGCGCGGGCAGCAGACGCGGACCGGCGCCGTCCACCACCTCTGTTTCAGCGTCGACCCCGAGCGCTACGAGGAGGTGATGGCGGCGCTCGACGACGCCGGGAAGGACTACAGCGTCTTCGACCGCGGTATCTTCCACTCGATACACACGAGGGACAACAACGGCCTGGTGATCGAACTCTCGGCCGACAAGTACGACGTCCCGGACGACCGCCGGGGGGAGGTGCTGGCGACCGCACAGCGGCTCCGCGAGGCGGACGGCGCCGACTACGCGAAGGACGAGCACCTCGCGGGGGCGCTCGAGGAGCTCGGCCTCGACGCCACGCCGTACGACCTGCCCGACGCCGACAGCGGCGTGGACGACGTGGACTGAACGGACCCGGCTCGGGGCCGGACGGGGAACGACGGGGTCAGGAGACGTAGATGGCCGGCCGGTTCGGCCGGGCCCGATCCGCGAGGTCGTCGCCGTCCTCGGCCCGCCGGACGGTCACGCTCGCGTCGAACTCGTCCTCGAGGAGCCACGCGGCGGCCTCGAGCAGTTCGTGCTCGCGCTCGCCGTCGACGACGGGTTCGAGCCCCGGCCGGCGCTCGTCGAGATCGGCCACGAACGAGGCGGCGGCCTCCGAGCGGGGCACGCCGTCGCTCCCGAGGACCGCGTCGACGAGCGAGTCCCCGGGATCGACCTCCCGCGCTCGTCCGTAGGCCGTGTATTTCCAGTCCTGGGCGACGACGAGCTCGATGGACTCGGGCGCGTCGATGTCGACGACGTCCAGTATCTCGCGGACGTCCTCGCGGGTCGAGCCGACGAGCTGGCGTTCCAGCCGGTGGTCCCCGGTCGGCCGCAGGGGGCTCGGCCAGTCGGCCGCGGCGACCAGCCCCGGCTCGTCGAGCAGGTGCCAGCACTCCTCGGCGAGGTAGGGCGCGAGCGGGGCGACCAGCGCCGTCAGCGTCCGGAGCGCCCGCGCGTAGGTGTACCGGTGTGGCGCGTCGTACTCGCGGTAGCGACGGAGCAGCCGGACGTACGACCGGAGCTCGGCGATGGCGCGGTGGAGCCTGAACCGCTCGAACTCCTCGGTGACGGCGGCGATGGTGCGGTCCGTCTCGCGCTCGATGTAGCCGTCGTGTGCGGCGCTCTCCTCGCGGACGTCCTCGCGGCCGGCGAACCCCTCGACCATCCGGTGGACGGTCTGCTGGAACTCGTAGGCGCCGTCGACGCTGGTCGCGGTCCACTCGAAGTCCCGGTTCGGGTGGGCCGCCGAGAGGACGAACAGCCGTGTCGTCTCCGGGCCGTACTCGTGGGGGGTGACGGTGTTGCCCTTCGACTTGGACATCTTCTCGCCGCCGTGGAGTACCGTCCCCTGGTTGATGAGCCGCTCGACCGGCTCGCGGTCCGCCAGCAGTCCGAGGTCCGCGAGCGCCCGAGCGAAAAAGCGGATGTACAGCAGGTGGAGGACGGCGTGCTCCTCGCCGCCGACGTAGACGTCGACGGGGAGCCACGACTCGGCGAGGTCGGCGTCGAACGGCGCGTCCTCCAGGTCGGGCGAGAGGTACCGCAGGAAGTACCACGAGGAGTCGACGAACGTGTCCATCGTGTCCGTCTCGCGGCGGGCGGGCTCCCCGCAGTCCGGACAGGCCGTCTCGACGAACGCCTCGTTCGCGGCCAGGGGGTTCCCCGTCGTCTGGACGTACTCCGGGAGCTCCACCGGTAGCTCCTCCTCGGGGACGAGCACCGGCCCGCAGTCCTCGCAGTGGACGACCGGGATCGGCGTCCCCCAGTAGCGCTGCCGGGAGATGAGCCAGTCCCGGAGCCGGTAGGTCGTCGCCGGCGCGGTCCCGTCGGCGTCCAGCAGTCGCTCGCGGGCCGCCGCGCTCGCGAGGCCCTCGTACTCGTCGGCCCCCGCCGGGCCGCCGACGAGCATCCCCTCGTCGGTGAGCGGCTCGTCGGGAATGTCCGTGTCGCTCCCGTCAACAGGTTCGACCGCCTGCCGGATCGGCAGGTCGTGCTCGCGGGCGAACGCGTGGTCGCGCTCGTCGTGGGCCGGCACGCCCATCAGCGCGCCCGTCCCCACGTCGTCGAGGACGTACTCCGCGACGTACACCGGGAGCTCCTCCCCCGTCAGCGGGTGGACGGCCGTCGCCTCGGTCCGGACGCCGCTCTGTCCGCCGGCGCTCTCGCCGCGACTCACCCGGTCGACGTACCTCGCGACGGCGTCGTCGGTCCTGGCGAGGTCGGCCACGAGGTCGTGTCCCGGCGAGAGGGCGACGAACGTCGCGCCGAAGGCGGTGTCGAGCCGGGCGGTGAACGCCTCGACGGAGCCGTGCTCCGGGACGTCGAACTCCATGTGTGCACCCTCGCGCTTGCCGATCCAGTCGCGCTGGATCTCCCGGACGCTCTCGGGCCACCTCTCGAGCTCGTCGAGGCTCTCGTACAGCTCGTCGGCGTAGTCGGTGATGGTCAGGAACCACTGGTCGAGTTCGCGCCGCTCGACCGGCGTGCCACACCGCCAGCAGACCCCCTCGGTCCCGGGCGCGGCCTGGCGGGGAGCGGTGTGGCGCGGCACCGCGGCGTCCTCGTCGTCGGCCCGTTCCTCGACCTGCGCGTCCGCGAGCGTGGTCTCGCAGTCCGGACACCAGTTCACCGGCGCGGCGTCGTACTCGACGAGCCCCGCCTCGTGGAACTCCCGAAACAGCCACTGGTTCCACCGGTAGTATTCGGGGTCGCAGGTCGTCAGCTCGCGGGACCAGTCGTAGCCGAAGCCCATCTCGTCCAGTTCGTCGCGCATCCGCTCGATGCAGGCCCGGGTCCACGATTCGGGATCGGTGTCCCGCTCGTAGGCGGCGTTCTCCGCCGGGAGCCCGAACGCGTCCCACCCCATCGGGTGGAGCACGTCGTCCCCGGATATCCGCCGGTAGCGGGCGTACGCGTCCGTGATGGCGTAGTTGCGGACGTGCCCCATGTGGAGCGACCCGGAGGTGTAGGGGAACATCCCGAGGACGTAGGTGGGGTCCTCTGCGTCGTCTGGCAGCTCGTAGATCCCCTCGCGCTCCCAGACGTCCCGCCAGTACTCCTGGACCTGCGCGTGGTTGTATCGCGACGGCATCTCGGTTGCTCCCTCACTCGACGCCCACCGACATGAGCGTTGGCCCGGCGAGCCCGGTAGTGTTCAGATAAGCTGATTCCATACGAAGCTGAACGATCTGAGCCAGTCGTCGGCGGTTTCTGCGTTGGCGTTGCTGAAACAGTTTGAGAAACAGATGGTTCGTCGTTTTATATCTCTGAAGACACGTTCGATAGCGTTCCGGTTTCCATGTTTCTCGTATCTGAAATTGAAGCCGTGCCGTTGGCAAGCATCTTGCAAGGAGTACGATCCATCGACGAGAAACACGGCGTCGGAGACGTCGTGCTTCTCGGAGAGTTCCGTCAGAAACGGATGAGCGAGAACCTTCGTTGTCGGTTCAAGTTTTGTATGGAGCAATTCGTTCGTTTCTGGATTGACGGCGGCGTACAGCCAATACGGCTCATCGTTCAGTCGAATCACAGTCTCGTCAACCGCAACGTGATCCGGACTCCGACCAGATTCGGGCTGTAGCTCTGCCTTGTGAACCCAGTTGTGAACGGTGGATCGAGCTCGATTGACACCAAATATCTCAAGAATAGATACGGTATTCGAAAGCGAGAGTCCAGCGAGATGCAGCTGAATACTGAGCTTCATCAGCAATCGCGGTGTCGCTTCTCGTTCGACAAACTCTAAGTCGATTTCGTCTAAACAACCGTTGAGGCGGTCGTTTTCGGGCATAGAGCACTCAGAAAACGTACCGCCTCATCCTTCAGCCATATCTGAACACCGCCGCGAGCCCCGACCCGAACTACCGGAGCTCGTCGACCAGCCGCGAGAGCGTCGCGAGGTCGTACTGTCCCGGTGCGGTCGCCTGCCCGGGATCGACGGGCGCGTAGCCGATCCGCGAGCCGTACAGCGGCGCGACGACGCGGGTGTGTCGCCCGGCCTCGCCCATCGCCATCGTGGCGACGGTTCGCCCCGCCGAGGCGTGCGCGCGCGTCACCGCGAGCAGGGCGAGCGCGTCGTCCGGGTCCGCCGCGGTGACCGCGAGCTTCGCCACGTCGCCGTACTCGCTCGCCCGCTCGACCAGCCGCCGGAGTTCGCTCCGCGGCGGCGTCCCCTCGAAGTCGTGGACCGAGACGACGACCGCCGTACCCGCCTCGCGGGCGGCGTCGACGACGTCGAGCCCGTCGCCGCCGGCCACCTCGTGGAGTTCGACGTCGACGGCCGCGACGGCCCCGTGCTCCACGGCCGCGACGAGGTCGGCGATCCGCCCCTCGTCGGCCGCCTCGCCGCCCTCCCACTCGGGCCGGTCGGTGACCAGCAGCGGGAGCTCCCCGTCGTAGGCCGCCAGCGCGTCGAGCGGGTCCCCGTCGGCGAGATCCATCCGGAACTCGACGCAGTCGGCGTGCTCGCGGGCCGCCGGCTCCTCGGAGAGGTCGCCGGTGGCCGCCGCGAGGACGAACTCCTCGAACGAGAGGTCCATGCGTGGTGGGTTTCGTGAGGTCCCGACTAAAGCGCGTGGGGTCTCGGCAGGTTCCTGTTTCGATCGGCGTGTGTGGACCGCTACGACAGCTGGTACCACCTCGAAATCCCAACCCGGCGATGGCTCTTCGGTCAGCCGACGCGGGTGGGGCTTTCGAGGTGGTTGCGGTTTAGTTCGTCCGCGACGCGCTGTCGACGGGTCCTTCCACTGCCTCGTGTTCGGCGACCCACCGATCGGTGGCGGACCCGCCGGACCCCTCGCGCTCGACCGACTCGACGACCTGCAACCGGATCGACCGCTCCTGTTTCGTGACCACCGGGAAGTCGTCGCGACGAAGGCACGGTGCGCTTCGAGCCGGTCGGTCGCCACCTGCCGCGAGAGGGCCGGCGCCTCCCGGGCCCGCTCGTCGAACGTCTCGACGAGGTCCGGTTCCCGTTCGACGCCGACCGAGCTCCGACCGGCGACCAGCGCCGCCATCGACGTCGTCCCGGTCCCCCAGAACGGGTCGAGGACGGTGTCGCCGTAGACGGAGAACATCAGGACGAGCCGCAGCGGGACCTCGAGCGGAAACGCGCCCGAGCGCTCGCGGGCGTCGCCGGAGAGGTCCTGTCGCGTTCCGGTCAGCTCCCAGAGGTCCGAGAACCACTCGTTGCGCTCCTCCCAGAAGTACGCCGAGGCGTAGCGGTCCTCGTCGCCCGGGGGGAACGCGCGGGTGTCGCCGTTCCGGAACACGAGCAGGTGTTCGTGTTCGAGGGTGGGATAGGCGTTCGACGGAAGCATCCCGCTGCCCATGAACTTCGCCGCCGAGTTCGTCGGCTTGCGCCAGACGATATCGGGGAGCGCGGAGAGGCCGTGTCCGGGCATCCGTCGGGTGATCTCTACGTGGTTCGGGTACTGCCGGAACGTGCCGTCGACGGTCCGGGTCGCGTCGCCCACGTTCACGACGGCGATGCCTCCCGGTGCGAGCACGCGCGCAACCTCCGCCCACGCCCCGTCGAGCAGGTCGTGCATCGACTCGAACGCCCGGTCGCCGTCGCCCGCCCGGAGCGCGTCCGCGATCCCGGGGTCCTGTGCCGCGAACGACCCGTCCCACATCTCCACCATCGGGTACGGCGGGGACGTGACGACGAGCTCGACCGAGTCGTCGGCGAGCGATAGGTCGCGGGCGTCCCCGACGTGGACGGCGTGGGTGGTCTGCACGCGCCGGGGATCGGAGGGACGGGTTAGGTGGCTTGCGGTCCTCGGCTACTGTTCGACGGGGCGGGTCGTGCGAACCGCAACCGTCCCGAAAGCCCCCGCCGGTTCGGGTCGGGCCGGGGGTGGTGCGGAGCTTCGCCCACTCGGCTGCGGTCCCTGTCCCGCTGGACTGGCTTCGCTCGACCAGCGACGCTCGCCTCGTGGTTCGAAAGGTACTCCGCGCCTTTCGTCGTCACGAGAGAGCTCCGCTCTCTCGAACGAGTGCGCACGGCCCCTTTCATACGGTCGTGCGTAGTCTTTTACCGTCGATACCCGACCCTGTCCGGGTTATCGCCGGTACATCGTTACGCACGACCGTATCAGTCCCACCCGACCACGCTCGCTCGTTCGAGCGTCGAGCGTCCCGACCTTCCGACTTACCCTGCGCCTGCGTCCTGGTAGCAGTCGAGCCACCGCTCGACTATCGCGTCGCGGTCGAACGCCTCGAACGACTCGTCGACCGTCCACTCGGGGAGGTCGCCGGCCTCGATTATCGCGTCCTCGATCTCCTCGGGCGTCGTCGCGCGGAAGCCCCGCTCGCGCCGCTCGACGAGTTCGTGCGCCGCCGAGTCCTCCTGGTACTCGACGACACCCACGCAGCCGCAGGCCATCGCCCACAGCAGTTCGGTCGCGAACGGCTCCCACGTCGCGGCGTGGACGAACACGTGGGCGGCCCGGTAGCGCGCGATCCGTCCCTCGCGGTCGAGCGCGCCGACGAACTCGACGCGGTCGTCGATGCGGAGGTCCGCGGCCTGCTCCTCGTAGGCCCCGCGTGCGGGGCCGTCACCGATCACCGTCGCCGTCCAGTCCCGGTCCCGGAGCTCGGCGAGCGCGAGGAACAGCGTCTCGAGGTTGGCGTCGGCGTCGAGGTGCCGGGCGGCGACGACGTCGGCCTCCCCCGCGGGCTCCGTCGAGCGTATCAGCGGGAGGTCGAGCATCTCCGGGATCACGCGGGTCCGCTCCTCGGCCGCGCCGAGTTCCCGCACAGTCGACGACGAGGGGTGCCCGGGCGAGCCTCGCGCCGACCCGCGCCGCCAGGACGGCCGCGGCCGGGACCGGCCGCGCGTGGACGACGTCGGGTCGGTCGACCGCGAGCAGTCCCGGAACGCGCGTGACGAACGAGACGTCCGCCGGCGCGATCGTCACCGCCCGGTAGGTCACGCCGTCGCGTTCGCGGTACTCGTCGTAGCCCTGCCACCAGCCCGTGCAGTAGACGGTGACGTCGTGGCCCCGGTCGGCGAGCGCGCGGGCCACGCGCTCGGTTCGGGCGACGCCGTCGCGGTCGACATGCCGGCCCGTCCGCGAGGCGACGACGACGACGCGCATACCCGTGGCTCCGCCGCCCCCGACAAAAACCCACCCGAGTCGTCGTACGGATCGCCGTCGTCCCCGGTCGCCGGTCACCGGAACGAGGCCGCGTTCGCCCGCGGACCGTTACGGCGGCCCGTATCAGAGGACGCCCCGTCCGCCGGCGACGCCGAAGGTGGCGGTGGTCTCGAACGGCCTTGCCGGCCCCTCCTCGCCGTCGTCGACCGGCTCGAACTCGCAGACGGCGCTCGCCGACCGGACCCCCCGGGCGATGCCCTGCCACGCGACCTCGAAACGGCCGTTCGGTCCGGTCGTCGCGTCGTCCACGGGGGCGATACCGCCGCCCGGGAGCGGCGTCCGCCCGGAGGGACCGCGCTCGTCGAGCGAGACCGGAACGGGGGCGTCGCGGAACGCCCCACGGGGCGAGAACGCGCCGAGCGACCACCCCTCGCGGGCGGTCGCGCCGACCGAGATCCGGGTGACGCTCGCCCGCCCGAGCCCGCCCTCGGGCTGGCGGGCGCGCGCGCCGACCCAGAGCCACACCCGGTAGGCACCCCCGTCGAGCCGGTAGACGACCGCGGCGACCTCGGCGGTGACCCACGGACGGGCCTCCTCGTCACCGGGAACCGAGAGGGAGTCGCGATACGCCCCCACGTACGCCGGGCCGTCGACGTCCGGCCCGTCTGCGAGCCCCCAGACGCCGTGTTCGCCGTAGGCCCCCGCCAGCGAGGCCGTCTCCGACTCGAACCCGTCGGCGAAGGCGAGTCGGTCGAGCGCGAGGCCGACGTCGGCGTTCCGCTCCCCGGAGGAGCCGAGCGCGGAGAGACAGCCCGCGGTCGCGGCGAGGCCCCCGCCGCCGGCGAGCGCGAGCAGGCGGCGACGCGACCGGGACGGGGGGACCGGGCCGAACCGCGGGCCGGAGGACTGACGTGACACGGTGGCCCCTCGTCCGTCCGGAGTATCGGCCTTTCGAACGTCCGACCGTTCGGGTACACGGGGGTCCGGTCGGCGGGGCGCCCGGTCACGCGACTGACGGGAGAACCGACCGCGGGCGGAAGGACTTTCCGCCCGGCGGCGATTCGGACGGCATGAACCAGCTCGAGCGGTACCTGAACGTCCGGAGCGCGTACGGGGCGTCGCTCGCCCCCGACGGCACCGCCGCGTTCCTCATGGACGCGACCGGCACCCCGCAGGTCTGGACGCTCGACGAACCGGGGGCGTGGCCGGAGCAGCGGACTTTCTACGAGGAGCGGGTCACGTTCTGCAGCTACTCGCCGACCCGGTCGGAGCTCGTGTTCGGGATGGACGAGGGCGGCAACGAGCGCGAACAGCTCCACCGGCTCGATCCCGACGGATCGGTGACCGACCTCACGCGGCATCCCGACGCCAAGCACTACTGGGGCGGCTGGTCGAACGACGGCGAGCGGTTCGCGTTCGCCTCCAACAGGCGGGACGAGTCCGTCTTCGACGTCTACGTCCAGGACCGGGACGCCACGGGCGAGGACGCCGAACTCGCCTTCGAGGGGGACGGCATCTACACCGTCGGGGGGTTCTCGCCCGACGACCGTCACCTGGCCCTGCTCGAGAGCCACTCGAACTTCGATGCCGACGTCCACGCCCTGGACGTCGAGACCGGGGAGCGGACCCACCTCACGCCACACGAGGGGGACATCCGCTACGGCGGCATCGAGTGGGGGCCCGAGGGCGCGATCTACGTCGTCACCGACGACGGAACCGATCTGCTCTACCTCGCACGGCTGGACCTCGACGGGGGCCTCGAGACGGTCCTCCGTGACGAGGACTGGAACGTCGACGGGGTCGCTATCGACCAGGGGACCGGCCGGCTGGTCTACTCGCGGAACGTCGACGGCTACACCGAGCTCACGGTCGGGGAGCTCTCGGGACCGACGAGCCTCGACACCCTCCCCGCGCCCGACCTTCCCGAGGGCGTGGCGGGGGGCGTCTCCTTCGGCCCCGAGGGCGAGCGGTTCGCCTGCTCGGCCTCCGGGTCGAGGACGAACACGAACGTCTACGTCGTCGACGTCGCGAGCGGGGAGACCGAGCGGTGGACCCGTGCGTCCACCGCCGGCATCGATCCGTCGAGGTTCCGTCCCCGCGACCTGGTTCACTTCGAGTCGTTCGACGGCCTGGAGGTCCCGGCGTACCTCTCGCTCCCCGCCGAGGTTCCGGCGGGCGGCGCCCCGGTCGTCGTCGACGTCCACGGCGGCCCGGAGTCACAGCGCCGGCCCTCGTTCGGCGCGCTCGGCCAGTACTTCCTCGCGAACGGGTACGCCATGTTCGAGCCGAACGTCCGGGGCTCCACGGGGTACGGCAAGGCCTACTCCCGGCTCGACGACGTCGAGAAGCGGATGGACTCCGTAGCGGACCTGAAGGCGGGCGCGGAGTTCCTCCGCGAACACCCCGAGATCGACGGCGACCGGATCGTGGTCATGGGGGGGTCCTACGGCGGGTTCATGGTGCTCGCGGCGCTCACCGAGTATCCCGACCTGTGGGCCGCGGGCGTCGACGTCGTCGGCATCGCGAACTTCGTCACGTTCCTCGAGAACACCGGCCCGTGGCGGCGGGAGCACCGCGAGGCCGAGTACGGCTCGCTCGAGGAGGACCGCGAGTTCCTCGAGTCGATCAGCCCGCTCCACCGGGCCGAACGCATCCGCGCACCGCTGTTCGTCATCCACGGCGAGAACGACCCCCGCGTGCCGGTGGGCGAGGCCGAGCAGATCGCCGAGGCCGCGAGCGAGTACGTCCCCGTCGAGAAGCTGACCTTCGAGGACGAGGGCCACGGCCTCTCCAAGCGCGAGAACCGCATCGAGGCCTACACGCGGGTCGTCGAGTTCCTCGACGAGCACGTCCGGGGCGACGCGGGATGATCCACGTCCGAAGTCCGGGACGGTCGGGGGTTCCTGGGGGGCTCCGGGACGTCTCGATGGTGTCGATACGCGACGAGACGGACCGGGATCGACCCCGGAGTTCGCCCTCGAGGTCCGCCTCTCCGGACGGTACGAGTGGGCGAGCCGCAGGGCGGGGCGACCTGGCGCGACGGGGTCGAGGAGGGGATGCTCGTCCGAGCGCGGCGGGTACCGCGGCCGATCGTGCGGTCCCAGGGGCGGACGGGCCCGGGAGCGCGGGTTACTCGATGATCTCCCCGACCGCGAAGTTGGACTTGACCTCGGTGATCTCGATCTTGACCCGTTCGCCGACCTCGCCGCCCGGGACGATGATGACGTAGCCGCGCTCGACCCGGGCGATGCCGTCGCCCTGCTTGCCGAGGTCCTCGATCTCGACGTAGCGGATCTCCCCCCGCTCGACCGGCGGCTGTGGCTCGTCCGGCGGACCGGAGCCCTCGTCCGTCCGCTCGGCGGCCTCCTCGGTGTTGATGAGCGCGATCCGGTAGGTCTCGCCCGGCGTCACGGAGCCGGTGTCGATCTCGCGGCGGGGCACCTCGACGACGAACCGGTCCTCCTCGGACTCGATCTCGGCACTGAATAGACACAGCAGTTTCTCGGAGATCTCCATGAGACTCTCTGGCTGGCGGCAAGACCGGCCAGCGGTATAGAACTACCGACGGGGGCGGCGGAGGACGGGACGAACGACCGTATCAGAGCGGCGTCCCGTCCGGCCGCTTCGCCCCCTCCGAGTCGTGGACGACCGCGCCCTCGATGTCGGCGTCCGCGGGCTCGTAGCTGTCCCGGAGGTCGATGGCCTCCTCGAGTTCCCGGACCGCCCGCTCCTTCAGCGCCCCGGCGAGTTCCTCGGCGTCCTCGCGGGTGATGTCCCGCCCGAGGCCCTCGCACTCGTGGGCGCGAACGGGCCCCTCGCGGTCGACGGCCTCGCCCATCGGCCGGCTCGCACCCGCGAGGTCGACGCTGAACGGGTAGGTCTCGCAGACGAGCGGCCGCGAGTCGTGGACGGTACACGCGCCGACGCCCTCCTCGTCCTCGGCGTAGAACGTGCAGTCCCCGCAGGCGTCGGTCTGTAACGCCCACTCCAGGGTTTCGCCCTCCGGCTTGCCGTCGGGACCCGCCCGCAGGCCGTACGGCATCGGCCGGGCGACGTCGCGCCAGTCGTACTCGCCCTCGAGCTCGGGGCTCCCGGCGGTGGCCCGCTGGAGTTCCCGTACCTCGTCGGGGAACACCGTCGCGGTGTGCTCGTCCTCGCCGTGGCCCTTGCAGCAGGCGCCACACCGGGTACACTCGAACCCGATCGTCTCGATGGCGTCGGCGAGTTCCGAGACGTCGAGTTCCCGGGCGCGCTCGAGTTCGGCTTCGAGGCTCTCCACACGGGGTGAATCGCGCGGAACGGGAAAAGGTGTGTCGGGTGGCCGGTCGGTGTCGGGCGTCGAGTGGGACTGAAAGCCCCCGCCCGCTACGCTGCCGCGGCTCGCTCCGGTCCTCGCCTCGCTCGCTTCGCTCACTCGGCTGTGGTCCCTGTTCCGCTGGACATGCTTCGCTCGTCCAGCGACGTTCGTCTCACTCCGTTCGGCTCACCGCCGCCGGGGTTCGCGTAGCGGGCGGCCCCTTTCAGTCCCGCCCGACAGCACTAACA
>PXRQ01000042.1 GCA_003022005.1 Halobacteriales archaeon QS_5_70_15 | reverse complement strand
ACCGCGCGGACGACGGCGTCCCCCTCGTCGGGGGTTGCGACCGCCTCGACGGCGGTGTGACGGGCATCGGTCCTCCCGGCGGGTGGTCCGGCTCCGGGCCGGGGCCCCGCGTCCGGCGCCGATGGCCGCCGGAGGCTCGTCGGCCGGCGCGAACACCGTCGGTCCCGACCGCGCCGACGCGGCCTCCCCGGTCGAGCGTGGGCTTTCGATCGGGGGACCTGGCCGAGCGTCCGCCCGTAGATCATCACGCACGGCGGTGTCCGGTGTGAGGACCGCGCCGCGTTCCCGGTCCGCCACGGTCCGCTCGATGAGCACCGTCCGCACCCGGTTCTCGCGCGTCTCCGTGCGGGCCACGCCGTCGTTCACGCGTTCCCCCACTGTACGCCGTCGGGCGTCTGCCACGATGTAAAGCGCTCCGGCCGTATCGCTCGATGAGCGCCCGGTCCAGCCGGCGTGCTCCGGTGGCACGTCCCGGCTGCGCGTCCGGCACTCGGAACCCTTATGACCCGTAGCCTACTCTGTCCGGACGCAATGGCAACTGGTACGGTCGATTTCTTCAACGATACGGGCGGTTACGGCTTCATCGAGACGGACGAGTCCGACGAGGACGTCTTCTTCCACATGGAGGACGTCGGCGGTCCCGACCTGGAGGAGGGTCAGGAGGTCGAGTTCGAGATCGCGCAGACCGACAAGGGTCCGCGAGCGGAGAACCTCACCCGCCTGTAGGGGGAGCCACGGAACGCGGTATCGACACCGAACGCGATCCTCGTTATCCGGACGGGCCCGTCCGGCGGGCGGGAGCTACTCCTCGACGAGCTCGTACCCCGGTTCGGCGGCCCGGTAGTACCCCTTGCCGTTGAGCACCCGCTCCGCGTACCCCTCCTCCACCAGGAGTCCCAGCTTCCGGTGGACGGTCCGCTTCGAGAACGTCTCGCCGTCTAGCCTGAGGTTCTCGTGTATCGGCGTGGGCGGGAGCGCCAGCTCCGAGTCCACGAGGAGCTCCAGCACCGCCTCAGCACGGAAGTCGAGCATCGGTCCGGAGGAGGATTCCGGGGGTGATAAACGCTCGAAGCGTTTCGAGAGATGGACGGTGGCGCCGGTGGCACGGGTGGGCGAACGCGGGCTCGGGAGCGGGGCGCCCGCGGGCGGGACGGACGGCGGCCACGGGAGCGGATCGGCGGTCGCCCGGACGGGGTCGGTGGTCGCCGGGACCGGGTGGCGGCTACGACCGGCCGTGCCGGTCGAGCGCCGCGAGGTCCTCGCCGGTCAGTTCGAGGTCGGCCGCCGCGACGTTCTCCTCGAGGTGTTCGACGTTCGAGGTGCCCGGGATGGGGAGCGTGACGTCCGAACGCTCGAGCAGCCACGCCAGCGCCACCTGTCGCCGGGTCGCGTCGTGTGCGGCCGCGACGGCGTCGAGACCCGTCCCGAGGTCGACGAGGTCCCCCGCAGCCAGCGGGTACCACGGAACGAACCCGATGCCGTACTCCTCGCAGGCCTCCAGCACCGCCTCCGAGTCCCGGTTCGCGACGTTGTAGCGGTTCTGGACCGTCGCGACCTCGACGATCTCGCGTGCGGCCTCGAGCTGGTCGACGCTCACGTTCGAGAGCCCGACGTGCCGAACGAGCCCCTCGTCTTTCAGCTCCGCGAACGTTTCGACCGAGTCCTCGAAGGGGGTGTCGGGGTCCGGCCGGTGGTACTGGTAGAGATCGATCGTCTCCACGCCGAGGCGGTCGCGGCTGGCGAGCACCTGGTTCCTGATGTAGTCGGGGTCCCCGTGCGTGAGCCAGTCCCCATCGGCGTTCCGCAGGAGCCCGGCCTTCGTCGCCACCACCACGTCCGAGTCCTCCCCCTCCGGGTCGAGCGCCTCGCCGAGGAGCCGCTCGCTGACCCCCGGGCCGTAGGAGTCGGCGGTGTCGACGAAGTCCACGCCGAGCTCGACCGCCCGCCGGACCACGTACCGGGCGGCCGTCTCGGACTCGGGCGGGCCGATGATCCCTGGGCCGCAGAGCCGCATCGCCCCGAACCCCATCCGGTTCACCGTCAGGTCGCCGCCGACGTCGAACGTCTCGGTCGCCATGTCCCGGGGTCGTCGCGGGCTCCCAAAACCGTTCGCCACGCGGATGGCCGCGCCGGGCACCGCCTACAGGTACTGTTCGAGCCCGCACTCGGGGCAGTTGACCTGCGTCCACGTCAGCCCCGAGCGCTTCTGTAGGACCCCGTCCCCGCACTCGGGGCAGACCGGCTCGACGGACTCGACGTCCGCGGCGGCCGCGAGGTAGCTGAGGTCGCGTCGCTGTCGTTCGACCGTCCCGCGGAGCTCGGCGACCGTGCGCTCGAGGTCGGCGACGCGGGCGGCGAGGTCCGGGCCGGCGTCCCCGTCGTCCGCGCCCGGACTGCCCTCGTCTGGGTCGTCGGTCATACCTGTCGGTCGAGGACCCCAGCGGATTACCGGTTGCGTCCGCGGAACCCGGGCGATGCACCCGGACCGGTCGACCCGTTCCGGAGCTACGGCCCGACGAACACCGTCTTCAGCCGGCGGCCGCAGTCCGGACGGCAGCGCGTCTGCCACCGCTCCGGGTCGAGGTCGCCGTAGGTCCGCGTCCCGGTGGCCTCCTCGGGGGAGACCGACCGGTCACAGGTCCCGCAGTGGAGGGCGTCGAGGTCGTCGATCCCGGGCATGGATACCGGTGACAGTGCCGGGGCCCGAGCGTCATCAGTACCGCGGTGGCGGGTCCTGGAACGCTCCGAGCGGTCGACTCATACGGATTGTTGTAACGATTTACCGCCGATCACGGACCCCGTTCGAGTGATCGGCGGTAAAAGACTACAATAATCCGTATCAGGGATCGGGCCGCTCGCCGAGTTCGAAGCTCAGGTCCCGCCGCTCGCCGCCGCGGCGGACGGTCACCCCGAGGAGGTCCCCCGGGGAGGTCCGGAGCGCGAGGTGCGTCGAGAGGCCGGAAAGCGATCCTATGCTCCGGCCGTCGAGCCCGACGATGAGGTTCCCGCCGGTCGGCACGTCGGTCACGCCGAGCGCCGAGCCGCTGCCGGTCGACCCCCGGAGCGTCCCGTCGGCCGGACCCCCGTCGAGCACCGAACTCACGTAGACGCCGGTCGAGCGGTCGTAGCCGTTCGCGCGGGCCAGTGCCGGCGTCACGTCGAGCAGGCCCACACCCATGTACGGGTGGTCGTACTCGCCGTCCTCGACGAGCGCCGGGACCACCCGCCGGGTGTAGGCGGCGCTGATGCCGAACGCGATGTTCTCCCCGCCGCCGCGGGTGATGACCCCCGCGACCCGGCCGTCGAGCGTCGCGAGTGGGCCCCCGGAGTTGCCGGGGTTGACCGCCGCGTTCGTCTGGACCGCGTCGGGGATGGAGAAGTTATTGACCGAGGGGAGCGAGCGATCGATCCCGCTGATTATGCCCGAGGAGACCGACTCCCCGAGACCGAACGGGGCGCCGACGGCCGCCACACGGGTGCCGACCGGCGGCTCCGAGTCGACGAACGGGAGCGGCGTCGCGCTCTCCGGCCGGTCGACCTCGACCGCCGCGAGGTCGGCGTAGACGTCCGTCCCGAGGAGTTCGCCGGTCCGGATCTCGCCGCCGGTGAACCCGACGAACAGCTCGTCGGTCCCCTCGACGACGTGCTGGTTCGTGACGACCGTCCCGTCGAAGGCGACGAACCCCGAGCCCTGCCCCGCCCGGCCGCTCCCGTCGTAACCGCGGATCACGACGACTGAGTCGATCAGCTGCCGATACAGGTCGACGTACGGCTCGTCGGCGGACGACGGGGTCGACCCCTCCGATCCGGTCGACCCGCCGGCCCCGTCGGCTGCTCCGGCCGGCGTGTCCGTCCCGCGAGGCGTGTCCTCCGAGGTCTCGTCCGGAGTCGTCCCTGAACAGCCCGCGAGGGCCGCTCCGGTTCCCGCCGCGGCCGCGAGGAACGACCGCCGGGTCCGCGTGTTCTCGCTCACGACGGTCCGTTGGAGCCTCGAACGCAAAAACCCACCCCGGCCGGGTCGCGGGACCGGGCGGCTCGTCCTGTCGGACGCGAGCCCCCGAACGAGGTCGTCCCACCGTGGCGGCGACGATGTTCGAGTAGTCGTGTCCGACAGCATCAACAGAGGTCCTGCGTGACCCACACACCGCCGTCCGACCCGAGGGCGACCCCGATCCCCTGTCGGGTGAACCGCCGCTTCAGGAGCGCCTCGCGGTGGCCCTCGCTGTCCATCCACGCCGCGACGACGTGCTCGGCGAGCACCGCCGGGGACCTCGCCAGCCCGCCGGTGGGGGAGTGGTAGACGTTCTCCCCGCCGGGGCAGTCGAGGCCGAACGCCGCGTACCGCTCCTCCAGCCCCTCGCCGTCGGCGTTCTCGTGGCCGACGAACCCCCGCTCGCGCATGTCCTCGGCGTGTGCCCCGGCGACGCGGGCGAGCGTCCGGTCGTAGGCGAGAGGGTCGAGGCCCCGCGCCACCCGCTCGGCGGTCGCCCGCTCGGCCACCAGTCGCTCGACTCGCGTCGCGTTCGGCCGATCCGTCGGGGCCTCGCCGTCGGCCGAGGCGACGATAGCCCCGCCGGGCGCGTCGACCGCCGGTCCGACCGCCGTCACGGCGAGGACCGCGACGACCACGACGACCAGCGTCGCGGCGACGAGTGCTGCGCCCGTTCCCGAGGGGCGGGGGAACCCGTGCCGCGTCCCCGCCGGGCGTTCGCCGCTCGCCGCCGACCCGTCGAGGTCGAGGATCCACCCGGTCGTGTGCGCCGCGTCCACGCCCGGACAGCCGTGGCTCGCCGGCTCGCAGTGGTCGGCACAGACCGGGGTCGCACAGTGGGGACAGGACGCGGTGACCGACGTCTCGACCCCGCAGACGACACACTCGGGCATCCGGTCCCCGCGAGGCCCGGACGTGGCAAAAGCGGTGGGTCCGTGACCGAGCGGTAGCCGTCGGTGCGGACGTGGTGGTCGGCGGTTCCGGCGACCGGCGCTACAGCCCTGGCGTCCCGCCCGTCGGCGTCGGGAGCGCCCGGAGCGACCGGGGCGGCACCAGCCAGTTGCCGCGGTGCCGGACGAAAATGTACTCGAGGATGCCGTTGTTGACGCGCTGTCGGACCGCGGGGGTCACCGCCGGGAGGTCGCCCCCGTTCATCGCCTCGCGGACCGCCTCGAACTCGGCGAGGTCCCGCTGGAGCGACGGGAAGTGGAGGCTCGCGACGTTGTCGTCGGCGCTCTCGAAGTGCCGGCGGAGCAGGCGGACGTTCCCCTCGGCGTCGCGGTTGGCGCGGGCAGCCTTCTGTGCGTGGCCGGCGCGGCCGAACTCCCTCGCGTGGGCCTCGACGTCGTCGACGAACCGGTCGACGCCGGAGTCGGCACCGAGGTTCTCGCCGACGCCCTCGACGAGCCCCCGCTCGGCGTGGGCGGGGGAGAACATCTCCATCACCCGCTCGTCGAACGACTGCTCGCCGTACCAGTCCGCGAGCCGCTGGCGGATGTTCGCGACGTGTTTCGTGGTGCCGCCGACGAACGGCCCGGAGCCGAGGGTGACGTAGTCCTCGGTCGCCTGGTTGGCCGCGAACCCGGCCTTGAACCCCATGAACAGCGGCGAGGTCTCGGGGACCGGCCCGTCCTCGGGCACGCCCTCTAACCCCTCCTGTTTCGAGGCGGGGATGCCGGCGCCGACGAACCCGGTCCGGCGGTCGGCCACCTCGAACGCGTCGGTCAGCGCCGCCTCGACGTCGACGCCGTTGACCGAGTCGCGCTCGCCGGAGAGCGCCGCCTCCGCCCGCAGGAGGACGTCCGGCCCGTCGGCGGCGAGGTGGAGCAACGCGTCCTGCCGGTCGAACTCGGGCTCCTCGAACGGGGAGAGCGCGCGCGGTTCGGGGAGCCCCAGGTCCTCGGGCAGCGACTCGTCGTAGTGCCGGTCGAAGTAGGCCGGCGAGTACGCCATCGAGTGTATCAGCCCCTCGTGGCTCCGGACGAACGCTCGGTCGAGCGTCCGCAGGGCGGCCTCGACCGTCGCGCGGGTCCCGGCGTCCGGGCTCCCCCGGAGGTCCAGGTAGAGGAGCGTCTGGTGTCTCGGGAGTTCGGTGTTGCCGTGCTCGTCGTGCCGGACCCGGTCGTTCCAAGCGTGCTGGCGCTCCGGGAGCGTCGAGAGGTCGTCGGGGCCGGTCTCGACGGACGACGAACCGCCGGTGACGTCCAGACACGCCGAGAGCCCGGCCGCGCCGCCGACCGCGACGGCCGCCCGGAGCACGTCACGGCGGCGGGCCGACGGCTCCTCGCCCCCGCTCTCCCCCATCAGAGCGTCACCTCCACGGGGGGCATCTCGAGGAACGCCGTCTCGTAGCCCTCGTGGCGGGCGACCTGCGGCGGGGTCGGGATCTCGAGGGTCAGCGTGTCGCCCGACCCCGGCTCGACCGCGGTCCCCCCGAGCGCAGCGCCGTAGTGGTAGCCGAGTTCCGGGTCGAGCGTCCGGACCAGTTCCCCGTCGAAGGCCGCCCCGTTCCCCCGGTCGAGCGTCCCCGTCATCGCCATCGCCGGGACGACCATCCGGTTGTACGGCGTCCGGGCGGAGACGTAGAGGTACGGTCCCCCGCCCTCGACGCCCTCGGGCGGGGCGTCGAGCCGCCCCACCACGAGCACGGCGTCGCCGGTCGTCCCGGTCCCGAGCACCCGCTCCGGGAGCTCCGACTCGGCGGAGGCCACCGAGTTCGGGGTCTCCATCCCCATCGGTTCGACGGCGGCCGGGGAGCCCGCCCTGTCGGGCGTCTTCTCGAAGGGGATACCGTCGCGGGCCGACCGCGAGTAGTCGAACGCGACGTCGACGGAACCCGGCTCCCCGAACCGTCCCGCGAACGCGCCGGTCTTCCGGGTGCTTACCCCCCCGACGCTCACCGTCACCGTGTAGGTGCCGTCGCCGTCGAGCCCGAAGTTCGCCCCGTAGTGAAACCCCATCGGCTGTGAGAGCATCGGGTAGATGACCTCCTGGCTCACCAGGTCCCCCTCCCGAACGATCTCGAGCGAGAGCCCCGCTTCCGGGAGCACCGTCCGGCTCCGGGGGTCCCACACCGACGCCATCAGGTGGACGTCGTCGCCGTCCTCGATGTCGGTCCGCCGGACGTCGCTCCCGTTGACGTTCCAGAACCGGTGGGGGTAGGAGTAGGTCAGGCCGAACGCGTACTCGCCGTCCTCGCTTTCGCCCGTCCCGACCGTCTCCATCCCCTCGACGTGGGTGGGGAAGTAGACGGCGTCCGGACGGTCCTCGAGGACCGGCGGGGCGCTCGCGACCGACCGGGTCTCGACGAGCCCCGCACAGCCCGCGACCCCCGAGACGCTCGCGAGACCCAGGCCCGCGAGGTAGTCCCGTCGTCTCATACCCCGGACTGGGGGACTGGCGGAGAAGGGGGTTGTGGTCCGACCGTCCAAACCCCCGAACGTGTCTATGGGAAACCACTGTACGGAGCCGGCCACGAACTGTACGGGATGGCAACGGGAGGGACACCGGGGTGGCTCTCCGGGATCCTCGGGGACGGGGATCGGGGGAGCGGGCGGTTCGGACAGGCGCTCGTCCTGTCCGGGCTCCTGTCGGTCGTCGCCGGGCTCGGGCTGTTCGTGCTCACCGGGACGGTCCCGTTCGGTCCGGACGCCTTCCTGACCTACCGCCGGCTCGCCGTGGGGGCGGCGGGCTACGGGCTGCCCGCGTTCCTCTATGGGGTGGTGGCCGTGGCGGGCGGCGGACGGCGGGAGGTCGGGGCCGCCCTGGTCGGCGGCGTGCTCTCGACGTTCGCCGTCGTCCTCTTCCTGACCGCCCGCTCCGGGTGGTTGGCCGTCCTGGACGCGCCGGTCTACGCGGCGGCGGCCCTCGTGGTTTACGCGCTGGGGCCGAGACTCGGTGGAGCCGGGGCCGTCGGGGCGATGCTCCTGGAGGCCGAACCCGAGGGGCACGAGGACGGAACGGGGATCGAGATCGAGGCGGAGTCGGAGTCGGAGTTCATCTGGGGGGAGCCGCCGGAGAGGTGACGCGGACGGTGTCGGCCCCGAGGCGAGCCCGGCCCGGTCCAGTTCCCCGACCACCGGGTCCCGGACCGGCGGGGCCGTCGGCCTACTCCGCCGTCTCGATCAGCCCCGCCTCGCGGAGTTCGTCGATCTCCGGGTCGCTGTAACCCCGCGCCCGGAGCACCGCCTCGGTGTGTTCGCCGGGGCGCGGCGGGTGCCGGTCGATCCGGGGCTCGATCCGGTCGTACTTCACGGGGAACCCGAGCGTGTCGACCTCGCCGGCGTCGGGGTGCTCCATCGTCCGGCGCATCCCCCGGGCGCGGACCTGCGGGTGCTCCCACACGGAGACGGTGTCGTTGACCGGTGCCGCCGGGACGTCGTGCTCCCGTAGCGCGGCGACGAGTTCGTCCACCTCCCATCCGGCGAGCAGGTCCGCGAGCCGGTCGTCCAGCGCCCCCCGATTCGACACCCGGCGGTTGACCTCCTCGAACCGCTCGTCGGCGGCCAGTCCGGGCTCGTCGATCGCCTCGCAGAACCGCCGCCAGTGTCGGTCGGTGATGACGGATAGTTGAACGTCCCCGTCGGCGACCTCGTAGACCCCCTCGGGGGCGAAGTAGTTGTGCCGGCGGCCGAACGGCGGGTACGGCTCGCCCGTGGCGAACGAGTAGGTCGCCCGCGTCGTGAGTCCGGCGACGCCCGCGTCCAGCAGCGCGACGTCGACGAACTCCCCCTCACCGGTGTCACGGCGATCGTACAGCGCCGTCAGGATCCCCTGGACGGCGTACAGCGAGGCGAACACGTCGTTCATCGGCACCCCGGTCCGCATCGGCGGCGTCTCCTCGGTGCGGGCCATCGACATCGCCCCGCTGAGCGCCTGGACGGTCGTGTCGATGCCGGCGTCCTCGCGGTAGGGACCGGTCGCGCCGTACGCCGAGATCGAGCAGTAGACGAGTTCGGGGTTCCGCTCGCGGACCGTCTCGTGGTCGATGCCGTACCGCTCGGCGAACGTCGGTGGGAAGTTCAGCAGGACGACGTCGGCCGCCTCCGCGAGGTCGAGGAACACCTCGCGGCCGTCCTCGTCGGTGACGTCCAGCGCGAGCCCCCGCTTGTTCCGGTTGGCGGTGAGGTAGTAGAAGCTCTCCCCGTCCACCATCGGTTCGAGCCCGCGGGCGAGTTCGCCACCCCCCGGGCGCTCGATCTTCACCACGTCCGCCCCGAGGTCGCCGAGCATCTGCCCCGCGTACGGGCCGGCGATCATCGTCGACAGTTCCAGGACCGAGACGTCCTCGAGTGGTCGGGCCATGTGCGTGGCTCGCCAAGGAGGGACGTAAGCGGTCGGGTTCGACCGGGCTCGCCGTGACCGCCCCGTCGACCGCGGATCGGCGGCTGGACCGGTCCGCGTCCCCGCGGCCGCGGGCTCGGCCCCGATCGGTGCGTCGGCAGATTGATGCCGGAGGGACGCGGACGCCCGGGCATGCAGGAGGCTCTGGACTCGACGACGCCGCTACAGCGGTTCGTGCTGCTGGCCGTCGCCGACATCGAGGCCCGCGAAGGGACGGGAGCGCGCTCGTTCGACGTCCGGGAGTTCTGCGAGGGACACCTCGACGACCTCGACGGGGACCCCTTCGGCGGCGGCGGGGTCACCCGGCAGGGGATCATCAGGGCGCTCTCGGCGCTCGAGGCCGCGGGCCTCCTCGAGGAGACCGTCGGCGACCAGTCCCCGGTCGGGAAGGGCCGCCCGGTCTACTCGCTGGCCGCCGATCCCGGGACCGTCCTCGACGCGCTCGCGACGGACGACCGGTTCGGGCCCCTCGCCGAGTCCGTCGCGTCCGTCGAGTAGCGCCGGGCCGCGGTAGCCTTTCATCCCCCCGGACGCGACTCCGGGCCGTGCCGACCCCCAGCGAGACCTACATCGAGAACCGCGAGCGAATCCAGCCCAACCAGACGAACAACCTCGACACGGCCCACGGCGGCATCGTGATGAAGCTGATGGACGAGATCGGCGCGATGTCGGCGATGCGGTTCGCCGGCGAGACCTGCGTGACCGCCCGCGTCGAGAGCCTGAACTTCGAGCGGCCGATCCCACGCGGCGACATCGCGGTCGTGGAGTCGTGGACCTACGCCGCCGGCCGGACGAGCGTGCGGGTCCGGCTCCAGGTCGACCGCGAGGACCCGCGGACCGGCGAGCGCGAGCGGACCAGCGAGTCCTGTTTCGTCTTCGTCGCCGTCGACGCCGACGGCCGACCCCGGACCGTGCCCGACCTGACCGTCGAGACCGACCGCGACCGGGAACTCAGGGACGAGGGACTCGGCTCCGAGGACGGGGCCCGCGATAACTGACGGCCTCCGAACCGACCGGACGGTGGGGACGAACCGGACCGGGCCGTTCACACGGCTGGCCCGTGGGCCGGGAGCCGCCGACCGACCGCCGGACAGGCCCCGCTCCGGGCGCCAGCCGGGTCGATCCCCGGGGCCGGGAGCTTCGGCCACAGCATTTATATAAGACCCGCGAGCGTGGGGAATCACCGCACGACGCGTGCGGAATGGTACGACATGGCACCCGATCACGAACACAGCGATAGCTGTGGCTGTTCGGACGGTACAGGACGACGGAAGTTCATGGGCGGCTGCGGGGCGGCGATGGCGTTCGCGCTCGCCGGGACGACCCCCGGCGCGGTCGCCGCACAGGAGGGCGGCGATGACGACGACCAGTCCCCCGTCCAGCGGCTCCTCGAGGACGCCCCGAAGGACTGGGGCCGGTGGGGCGAGGCCGACGAACTCGGCCGACTGAACCTCCTCGGGAGCGAGGAGGCGTTCGAGGGCATGAGAACGGCGACCAAACGGGGTCGGAAAGGGATCGAGCGGTTCACCCTGCAGCTCTCGATGACCGGCGAGGTGATCAGCCCCGACCCCGAGCAGCCGGACGTCATCTTTCCCGACGGCGAGGTCGAGTGGCCCTCGACCGATACGGGCGACCCGGCGTTCCCGCCGCGTACGCCCGGCAGGCGGGACAACACGACCCCGCCGGAGGGGAGTGGAACCCCCGGAGGCGTCGCGTTCGTGGACGACAAGTTCGCTACGGATGCGTTCCTCCAGGGGACGACCCACCTCGACGCCCTGGGTCACGCCTGGTACGGGGAGCAGATATACAACGGGTTCGACGTGAGCACGACCAACGAGGAGAAGGAGTTCGAGACGACGCTGTTCGGGACGGCCACGGCCCCGGACGGTCCCGACCCCGGCGACGAGCCCGACAGCGCCGACGCCATCGGCGGCAACGGTGACCGCGAGACGCTCGGTCCCGTCGCCCAGACGAAGGGACTCGGCAGGGCCGACATCTCGGGGGCCGCCGGGAGCGGCCTCGCGGGGCGGGCCGTCCTGCTCGACGTCGGTCGACACCTCGACGACGTCAGCGACGAGAACGGTCGTCTGCCGCTCGGCTACGGGATCACCTTCGAGGAACTGATGGCGACCGCCGAGGCACAGGGGACGGAGCTCCGGGAGCGCGACCTCCTCCTCGTGCGGACGGGGTCGACCGAGCGGACTCGAGACCCCGACGCGGAGTGGGGCCCCCTCAACGAGCCCGGACTCCTCTACAGCGAGGAACTGGTGGAGTGGTTCGCCGACATGGACATCCCGTACGTCGGCGCGGACACCCTCGCCGTCGAGAAGGTGGTCCAGACCATCAACCCCGCGACGGGCGAGCAGTGCGACTCGGCGGATGAGGAGGGCTGCGAGACCATCGTCATTCCGCTCCACGGTGCCCTGATCCGGAACCTCGGGGTCTACCTCAACGAGATACTCGATCTGCGCGACCTGGCCGCGGCCTGTGCCGAGGACGGGATCTACGAGTTCCTGTTCACCGCCGCTCCGCTGAACGTCGAACGCGGTAGCGGTGCACCGACAAACCCGGTCGTACTCAGGCCAACGACCTCCGACTCCGGGGACGACGGAGGAACCGGGACGCCCACACCCGAGGGAACCGAGACGCCGGAGGGAACCGAGACGCCCACACCCGAGGGAACCGAGACGCCGGAAGGAACCGAGACGCCCACACCCGAGGGAACCGAGACGCCCACACCCGAGGGAACCGAGACGCCGGAGGACTGAATCGGCGGCCAGCGACGACCGACCGGTGGGGACCGGACGGTGTCACCTCAGAGCGCACCTGCGACTCGCAGAACGCGCATCAGCCCATCGCCGGCCTCCTCCCGCCGATCCGGACCGCCCGGCGGAGGGTGGCGGGGTCGGCCAGCGCCACCGGATCCAGCCCCTCGAACCGACGGCGGCCGTCGCCCCGACGGTCCACCGCCAGGAAGCAGTCCGCGACGGCGGCCATCTCGGCGTCGACCGCCGAGTCCCCCGCCGCGACGACGTAGTCCCAGCCGCGGATCTCGCGTATCTCGGCCAGGGCGGCCCGCTTGTCGACCGGGGCGTACTCGCCGGTGTACCGTCCCGCTTCGGCCTCGAAAGCATGGCCCTGGCCGTCGGGTCGGCGGTCAGTCGCCCGCTCGACGGTCGCCCGGTCGCGACCGCGGAGGAACGCCCCGTACCCCCCGAGCGTCACGCGACACATCCCGTCGTAGTCGATGGCCGCCGAGCCGTTCCGGGGACGCCCCCGGGACGGTCGGCGGGCGCGAAGCCGCGAGAGCCGCTCGAGCGCGTCGCCGGCCAGGGAGGGGCCGCCGAGGCGCCCGGCCGCGGAGAGTGCCCGGAGCGTCCACGCCCACCGCCGTCGGGGCCGCCCGCCGCCGCGGTACCGGACGACCTCGAGGACCGCCGTCCGTAGCCGCTCGCGGTCGGCGTCGTCGAGGCGGAGCGACGAGGCGCCGAAGGCGTTACGGTGGGGTCGCTTCAGCACGAGAGAACGCCCCCGCCCGTTTACCTCGGAGCGAAGCGAATAGCCACCGAGATGATGACATGACGAACGAGTCACCCGGGTCGGTGGCGCGGGTGCTGGTCGTCGAGGACGAGCGTGCCCTGGCGGACATCTACGCGTCGTGGCTGTCCGAGCGCTACGAGGTGTCGACCGCCTACGACGGCGAGACCGCACTCGGGGCCTACGACGAGAGCGTCGACATGGTCCTCCTCGATCGCCGGCTGCCGGGGATCAGCGGCGACGAGGTGCTCGAGTACATCCGGGACGCCGGCCACGACTGCCGGGTGGCGATGGTCTCGGCAGTGACGCCCGACTTCGACATCTACGGGATGGGGTTCGACGACTACCTCGTCAAGCCCGTGTCGAGGGCCGAGCTGCTCGACCTGGTCGAGCGGATGCTCCGCGTGAGCGACTACGACGATGGGCTCGGCCGGTACTTCGCGCTCTCCTCGAAGCTCGCGCTCCTCCGGAGCCACCGTACGGAGGCGGAGCTCGAGCGGAGCGAGGTGTACACGCAGCTCCAGGCCGAGCTCGAGGAGCTCGACCGCGAGCTGACGGACGTCGTCGGGGAGATGTCCGCGTCGGACATCGGGGCGGTGCTCCGGGACCCCTGATACGAACGGCCGTCGGACGGGACCCGCCGAGGGGACAGGATGGTCCCGCGGTCGGTTACCGCGTACGAAACCGACTTGCGCGTGCCGCTCGTCCGTCGGGACATGAGGACCGAGGAGGGATCGCCGTCCGCGGCCGTCGGTACCGACGGGGGTGCGGACGGCGATACCGGTACCGCCACCGACGCTGACGACGACGGTATCGCGACCGAGGCACCGGGGGGCGACGCGAGGACCGGCCGGGCCGTCGTGCGGAACCCGGTCACGGGCGTGTCGGTGCTCGAGGCGGACTGCGAGGGGTGGGACGTCGAGATACGCCTCGAGCCTGGCGCGCGCGGGCCGGCAGAACACGTCCACCGGAACGCCGAGGAGCGGTTCGAGGTCCGCGATGGGGAGGTGACGTTCCGCGTCGGGGGCCGCGAGCGCGGGCTCGGTCCCGGGACCGAACTGCGCGTCTCGCCCGGCACCGCACACGCCTTCGGCAACGACACCGACGCCGAGGCCGTCCTCCTCGGGCGAACGGTGCCCGAGAGCGACGAGCTCGGCCGGGTCGTCGCGACGCTGTTCGGCCTCGCCAGCGAGGGGAAGACCGACGACCGGGGTCGTCCCGGGTTCCTCCAGGGAGCGGTCATCGCCGAGGCGGCCCTCGATGAGACGTACTTCGCGGGCGTGCCGTACGGCGTCCAGCGAGCGGTCGGTCGGGTGTTAGGTCCCGTCGGCCGGGCGCTCGGCTACCGGGCGACGTACGACCGCTACCTGGAGGAGTCGTTCTGGCGGTCGGAGGGCGACGAGCCCGGGTGATCGACGGTAGGTCGTTACGCACGGCCCTGTAAACGGCCGGCCCTCCGACCGGCCGGAGCTGGACCGTCCGGCACGTTCATACCCGGCCGGACCGACCGGCCGGCATGGGTTTCGCGCTCCCGCCGGTCGGCCCCGGGACGATGGGTATCGACGACCCCACGGTGATCGAGAGAGCGCTCGACCTCGGGTACCGGCACCTCGACACGGCACAGGTGTACGAGAACGAGGCGATCGTCGGCGAGGCGGTGTCGAACAGCGACGTCCCGCGGGAGGAGCTACTCGTTGCGACGAAGCCCTGGGTGACGGACCTCGGGCCGGAGGACCTCAGGGCGAGCACCCTCGGGAGCCTCGACCGGCTCGGCCTGGAGTACGTGGACCTGCTGTACGTCCACCCCCGCGGGGCGCGTACGACCCGGCGGGGACGCTCCCCGCGCTCGAGGAACTCGTCGAGGAGGGACTCGTCCGCGGGATAGGCCTCTCGAACGTCCCCCTCGGGGAGCTGGAGACCGCCCGCGAACACCTCGACTCGCCGGTCGCGGCCCACCAGGTCGAACACCACCCGCTGTTCTGGGGGGCTGAACTGGTCGCGGACGCCCGCGAGCACGGCCACCCGCTGGTCGCCTACTCGCCGCTCGCCGCCGGGAGCGCGTTCGACCTGCCGGCGGTCCGCGAGGCCGCGGAGGCACGCGGCGTCCACCCGGCGCAGGTCTGCCCCGCGTGGGTGCTCGCGAGAGAGGGGGTGGTCGCGATCCCGAAGGCGAGCTCCGAGGCGCACCTCGGGTCGAACCTCGAAGCCCGGGAGCGCCGGCTGGCCGGGGCCGAGGTCGACCGCATCGACGGCATCGAGCGCGAGAAGGAGCTTTTCGCCGAGTAGCGCGCGTTCGGAGGACGGGGTCCGGAGCGGCGGGGGCGAGCGGGTACCGCGGTGACGGCGACCGGTTACGGCGTGAGGCTGGGCGCAGGGTTTAGAGGCCCGGTCGCGGAGGGTCGGCCGTGGCAGGGCCGCTCGATCCCGTCGGGTACGACACGGCGGAGCTCCGCGAGCTGGCACGCGTCAGGGGCGACCGCTACGTCGCCGACGGGTTCCTCTGGACGACGCTCCCGGACTCGTTCCCGCCGGACGACGGGGCCGCCGAGTTCGACCGACCGGCCACCTGGACGGGCTCGCTCGACGAGCGACAGAAGCCGTACCTCCGGCGGCTCCCGGGGAACGAACGCGGGAGACGGGTCGCCCGTGAATGGATCGCGGACCTGGTCGAACGAGCGGGGGCCGACGGCGCCGTCGAGGCCCTCGCCTACTACGAGTCGATCGGGTGGATCACCGAGTCCGTCCGCGAGGGGCTCGAGGGCTACCTGCTGGCGGTGGACTACCGGGCCGGTGGCTCCCTCGAGGACCTGACCCGGGCCGACCACGTCGAGAGCCTCGGGCGGACGGCCCGGCTCGCGGGGCTCGCCGACTCCGCCGGTGACCGCGAGGACCGAGACGACGCGCCCCCCGAGGACGCCGGTCGCGTGAAGGACGACACGGGCGGGGACGCGGCCGAGCGCGACGCGGTCGAGGGCGGCGACGGCCGTTCGGTGGAGCGGTCCGGGACGGGGAGCGAGGGCGAGGCGGAGGCGGAGTCCCGGACGGAGGACGTTGGCGCCACGGAGGCCGGCTTCGAGTTCGGCGCCACCACGGAGTGAAGCGATCCGGCGCCGCCCGGGTGACCGGGAGCGCCGCGCTGCCCTCAGCATCTGATTCCACGGCGGCATATATGTCGAGTCGGGACCCCCTTTGGGCATGGCCATCGAGGAGCCAAGCGAGGTGGAGGCCGACTCGGCGTCGACAGACGTGACCGACGAGGCCGAGGAGCGGGAATCGATCGACGACACCGGGGGGCGGGAATCGACCGACGACACCGGGGGGCGGGAATCGACCGACGACCCTGCCCGCGAGGACGTGTCGCCGGACGAGGGGAAGCCGGCGGCCATCGGGGTGAAGATGGGCAGTACGCGGACCGTCCTGGCGCGACGGAACGGCTCGGGCGTCTCGACGGCCACGGCGCTGACCTGTCTCGCCACCTACGAGGACGCACTCACCGGCGACGAGCGCGTCATCTACGGTGAGCCGGCGGCCGTGGAGTACCCCGACCGGGTCCGGTACATGCTCCGCTCGGGGCTCCCCGAGGACGACGAGAACGCCGAACTCGCGGGGACCTTCTTCAGCGAGTTCGTCGAGGCCAACGACGTCTCCGGGGACAGCGTGGTCGTCTACGCCATCCCGACCATCGAGAACGAGGCCGGCCTCCGGAACCTGGAGCGGGTCGTCACCGGGAGCCGGATCGGATCGGCCCACACGCGGTCCTACCCCGAGATGCTGTGTGCGGCCATCCCGGCGATGGGTGACGGGATGGAGGCCGTCGAGGAGATCTTCGTCGCGGTGAACCTCGGATCGACGAACCTGGAGGCGTGCGCGTTCCGCCGCGGGGAACAGCTCTCCCGGTTCGCCACCGGCGCCGTCACCGGCAACGAGGTCGACCGGACCATCGCCAACTACGTCGAGGACGAGACCCAGGGCCGGGTGAACAATGACCTGACGACCGCACGCGAGTACAAGGAGGAGCACGCGTCGTTCGTCGACTTCCAGCCGTTCACGGACGTCATCCAGCAGCCCGGCGGCGGCAGCCACGAGTTCACTATCGAGCACGCCGTGATGGACGCCGTCGACGAGTACGTCGACGCGCTGGTGGAGGAGCTCGCGAACACGTTCCTCCCGCGGCTCGCCAACGACTACATGAAGACCTACAATCTCGCGCTGGACAGCGAGATCGTCCTCACCGGCGGGATGACCTGCATCCCCGGCCTGACCGAGGAGGTCGAGAAGCGGCTCTCGGAGGCACTCGACCGGGAGGTGTCGGTCGTCGCGCCCGACGAGCCCGTCACTGCGGCTGCGACGGGCGCACAGCGCATCGCCGACCGACTGGTCGAGAACGACGCGTACTGACCCCCGGGAGCCCCGTTCCGGACCGTCGGGACGCCAACTCCCGTTTATTGACTACCGCTCGCGAGCGGCCGAATCGCCCCTCGCCGATCCTCCTGTTCCACGGTAGCACGCGTCTCCAATCACTTAACCGTCCCCGGGTCCTATCGTTAGTATGAGCGAGGAAACCGGGCGTCGGAACCTCCGAATGCCCAGCGACGACGAGCTGTTCGCGGTCGTGACCGAGCACAACGGCGGCAACCACGTCCGGGTGCGCTGCGAGGACGGCCAGAACCGCATGGGCCGCATCCCCGGCCGCATGAAGTACCGGACCTGGATCAACGAGGGCGACGTCGTCCTCGTCGAACCGTGGTCCTGGCAGGACGAGAAGGCCAACATCGAGTGGCGATACACCGGCAAGGACGCCAAGCAGCTCCGCCGTGAAGGCCACATCCAGTAGACACCTATACCCTTTGATTCCGACGACAGCGGAGCGCCAGCCCCGCCGTCCATCGTCACCGACCCTGCCCCATCCGCTCTTCGTGGTGACCGACATCGTCGGTTCGGATCTCACGCCATCCCCGAACCGCCAGCGGGGGGCGGGCGCACCGAGCGGCCGTCAGCCCGGGCCGGGACGGCGGGTACCCGCATCGTTTAGTCCCCGCTCCGCCAGTTCCCCTCCATGTCGGGGACCGAACGCGTAGTGATCGTCGGCGCCGGGGTCTCGGGGCTCGCGGCGGCCCGGGAACTCGCGACCGACCGGGAGGTGCTCGTGCTCGACGCGGGGGGTGTGGCGGCCGACACTTCCTCGCGGGCCTCGGGCGTGATCTCGCTCTCGCTCGAACCGATCCCGGGCTCGTGGTCGACGTTCGCCCGCGAGGCGTTCCGCGACCTCGACGGCGAGGGGGTGTTCTCGTTCGTCGAGCGCGAGACCGTCCGCCTCGTCCGCGAGGGCGCGGAGCCGCCTGAGCCCGACGGGACCGAGGCGAGCGGTTTCCACACCGCCGCGGCGCTGGCCGACCGCTATCCGGGCTCGTTCGGCGACCTCTCGGGGTACGCCGGCGGGGTGGTGTACGGGGGGACGGGCTATCTGGACGCGCTCGATTACGCGATGACGCTGAAGTGGGCCGCCGAGCGGGCCGGCGCGGCCGTCTTCCGGGATCACCGGGTGACCGGCCTCCGGGTCGAAGACGGGGACGTGACCGGCGTCGAGACCGAGTACGGCCCGATCGACGCCGATCACGTCGTCTACGCGACCGGCTGGCGCACCCGCGACCTGCTCGCGGAGCACGTCGAACTCCCGGTGCGGCCGATGCGGTGGAACGCGGTCCTGATCGAGCCGACCGAACCCCTCCCGCCGAACTGTCCGCTCGGCTCCGAGCCGGGGAACCGGATCTACTGGCGGTCGACCGACCGCGGCGACGTCCTGATCGGCGGGAACGAGCACCTGCTCGCCGATCCGGAGGGGACGCCGATGGGCGTCGACGCCGGGTTCCGGGACCTCGTCCTCGAGGAGGTGGCGCCGGTCCTCCGCGGGGTCGCCGACGGACGCCGCCGCCGCGAGGACTGCTGTCCGACGGCCGACAGCGCCTCGCCCGACGGGCTCCCCATCGTTGACGCGCCTCGCGAGGCCCCCGACGGGCTGGTGGCGGTCACCGGTCTCCACGGCCGCGGCGTGATGCTCTCGCCGGTCGTCGGCCGGGCCGTCCGATCGCTCCTGACCGGCGATGAGGCCCCGTTCCCGACCGAACCGCTCCGTCTCGACCGGTTCGAGGACCGGTCTACCGATTTCGAGTACCTGAGCCACTGGGAGTAGGGATCGTCGCGGGAACTCGTCGGCTCCCCGGGGACCGACCGGGCTGCGGCCGGTCGAGGAACAGCGCGAGGTGGCTCACGATGGCCCGGTTCTCCAGTCCCCCCGCCAACGCGCCCGAGAGGACGCCGATGGTGCTGATGAACGCGCCCGTACGGACCAGGTCGACGAAGCCCACGGTCGGGTCCTCCAGGTTCGGCCAGTCGGACATCAGGTTCGGCGGGAAGACGACCAGTTCGATGACGAGCATGATCCCCCACACGAGCGCGAACAGGCCGACCATCCCCAGCACGAGGATCAGGAAAACCGTGACGTTGACCAGGGCCGTGTGCTCGGTGACGATCTCGTGCTGTTCCGCGGGAAGGAGAGGTTCTGGGCGAACAGGAGGTAGACGGCCGCCGTGAGGATGCTCACGACCGCGAACAGTCCCGCAGTCAGGTTATCCAGGTGGAAGCCGACGTCCCAGGACTCGGCGCTGAAGACGATGACGAGCGTCGGTGCCACCGCCGCCGTCGACAGCTTCGGCAGGGACAGCGGTAGCAGCGGCGCCCGGCTGTTGACGAGCGCCTCCGCGATCGACCCGGGGTTCCGGACGGCGCTCTTCGCGTGGAAGGCGAGACGGGACAGCGTCCCTCGTGGCCGCGTCTCGGCGGCGGGGATCTCCCCCGCGATCCGGTGGAGACGCGTCTCGACGTCCGCGTCGAACTCGGGGACCTCCCGCCGCTCGGTGACGAACCGGAACGGCCCCATGACGCCGCCGTCGGCGTCGCGGTGACGAGCCCCCAGCACGTGGCCGACGAGGTGGACCAGGAGCGTCGCCGCGTTCCAGCGGACGGCCGCCTCGTCGAGCGACCGCCGTCGTTCGCCGCGCGGCGCGCTCCGCAGGTTCCGCGTCGAGACGACGGCGACGCGGGAGAGCGGCGATCCGAGACCGGGGACGAACCGCTCCCGGCTCGAAACGAGCGGGACGTTCGTCACCACGACGACGATGTCGTACGGCCCCTCGACCATCCGGTGGGTGGCGTGGTCGAGGAACTCCGAGGGTCGGCGCCGGTCGTGGTCGGAGAGGCGGGCGGAGTCCTCGAGGTAGAACCGCCAGGTGACGTCCGTGGCCGACGCCAGTTCGTCGACCGCGTCCTCGGCCGCCCGCGTCGCGAACGACCGGAGCCGAGCGGGGTCGCTATCGGGCGAGTGGGCGACGAGTACCCCCACGTCGACCTGCAGATCGACCGTGCCCTCGCACTCGACTGCCACCAGCGCGGGTCCCTCGCCGCCGCCCGATTCAGAACTGTCCGTCACGCTCGTCGCTTCGCCGGGAACGTACTTAACGACCTGTACGGGAGCGGGGCGGGGACCGGACCGAGGGCCGACTCTCCCGGGGGGAACCAGTCCCGTCTTCGTACGGGGTCACGCACGTAGCGTCGTCACCGGAGCGGGTACCACTCGCGTGGCTCTCCCCGGTCCCGTGCGGGAAGGGCGAACAGGCGACGACTCGCCGCTCCCCGGGCCGTCGTCCTCGCGCTCCCGCGGTCCGACCCGGGCCGAAGTCAGACCACGACGGCGGTGGTCCCGTTCCGGTACTTGAACCTGTGGGATATCGGGCGCGTGCCTCGGCCGTGCGGGACCGGAACGGCGGTACTCTCGCCACCAGGGACGATCAGCGTTCCCCGGCTTCCGAGAGCGCCGCCGTTACGGTCTCACGGAGTGCGTCGGCGTCGACGTCCCGCGGGTTCGTCGGCAGGCGGCGCTCCTGGACGAGCGTGTTCTCGACCATCGCGTCGGCGTCCCCCGGGCCGAGACCGACGTCCGGGAACGACCCCGGGAGATCGATGGCGTCGCGCAGGCGGGCGCACTCGGCGAGGAGCGCCTCCGCTTCGTCGCCGATTCCCAGGTCGCGTGCCACCGCCGCGTACCCCTCCCTGCGGACGGGCAGGTTGTACCGGAGACCCGGTTCGACCGAGACGGCGAGGCACTCGCCGTGGGGTCGGTCGGTCATCCCGCCGACCGTGCTCGCGAGCGCGTGGACGATTCCGAGGCCCGCGTTCGAGAACGCCACCCCCGCGAGGTGGGACCCGAGGCTCATCGACCGCCGCGCCGCCGGGGGTCCCTCGTCGACGGCCCGTTTGAGCGAACCGTGGACCACACGGAGCGCCCGCTCGGAGTACGGCCGGGACATCGGGTTCGCCCCCTGGTAGGTGATGGCCCGCGGCGCGACGTCGCTGTAGTCGCGCGCGGTCAGCGACTCCAGCGCGTGGACGAACGCGTCGAAGCCCGAGCGAGCGGTCAGATCGGGAGGAAGATCCGCCGTGAGCGTCGGGTCGACCAGCGCGACGTCGGGGCGGAGCGCCTCGTCGCTGATGCCCCGCTTGACCCCCTCGTGGGAGACGACGGCGGTCTGTGTCGCCTGCGAACCCGTCCCGCTGGTGGTCGGGACGGCCACGAGCGGGGCGACGGGCCCCGGAGCGCGGTCGACGCCGATGTAGGCGGCGGCGTCGCCCCCGTGGGCCAGCAGCAGCGCGACCACCTTCGCGGTGTCGAGACAGGAGCCGCCGCCCAGACCGACGACGCCGTCGACGGTGTCGGTCGGGAGGTCGCCGAAGTCCGTCGTCGAGGGCTCGGTGGTGGCGTCCCGGAGCACCG
>PXRQ01000041.1 GCA_003022005.1 Halobacteriales archaeon QS_5_70_15 | reverse complement strand
CATGGTCTGGGTGGTGGGGGCGCCCACGCGGGACTTGTTCTGTCGTTCGGAGTGGTTGAACGCCCGCCACTCCGGCCCCCGGTCGATGTGTTCCTCCTCCAGAATGAGGCCGCACTCGTCACAGACGAGCTCCCCCTCCCCGCTCTGTACGAGGTTCGTCGACTCGCACTCCGGACAGCCTGTCTCGGTCTCGGACTCGGAGTCTTCGACCTCGACACTCCGCTCTCGCTGGCGTGTCGGCCCTGCCATTATGCTTTTGTGGAAGGCCGACTCCGTATATAAAACCTTTCGTATGACTGCTGGCTGAACCGTCGCGTCCGGTTCTGCCACGCGACCGTGGATCGGGGAATCGCAGTGAAACCTCGGTAGCGGAGCTGTGCTGCCGATCGAGGACGGATCGGGATCCGGATGGGGCTGATACGGTCGTGCGTCGTCTTTTACCGTCGATATCCGACCCTGGTCCGGGTTATCACCGGTACATCGTTACGCACGACCGTATGACGCGGGGGGCAGTAGACGCGGCGGCACAGCCCGGATGGACGCGACCAGCGGTGGATAGAAATGACAGGGATGGGGAATGGGGGTGTGTCCGCCGAGGGGCACGCACGGGATCGAACCGTGGAGAGGGCCGCACCAGCGGCCGTGCCCGGGATCGCGCTCATCCCGTCTCGGGGCGGCCCCGTGCGACCGCGAGGACGGCCAGGACCGCCAGCGCGGCGACGGCCAGCGTCGGATGTGTCAGCGCGTAGATCGTGGCGGGCGGAACCGCGGCCAGCGCGATCGTGACGAGCACCGGCGGCGCGCGCCGCCGGGCCCGCTCCAGTCGGGTGTCGGTGCCTCGTTCGAGCAGCGTCTCGGTCGGTTGCACGGTTGGTCCGCCGCCTCGCGGCGGCGAGAGGGCGCGGGCGGAGTCGAACCGCCCCACTTCCGTGGGCCGGCCGCGCCCTACCCGGCGTCGACGTCGACATCGACGAAGACCGTCTCGACGGCCTCGATGCCGAAGCCGTCGAGCAGTCGGTCGCGCACCGCGTCGGGGTCGGTCGTATCCCGGTTCATGCCGAGCCGGGCCGCGGCGTCGACGTGGATGTCGAACGAGTCCGGCCGGACGGCCCGTATCTCGCCGACGTCGACCGTCTCGACGCCGTCGATCCCCGCGAGGACGTCCCGGACGCCGGCCGGGAGGTCCCCCATCGCGCCGCGGGGGACGCGGAGGGTGAGCGTGGCCTCGACGGCCACGTTCGTCGCTTCGCCCTCGGCGGCTGCGAGCCCGTCCGCGGGGGTGGTCGTCGGTCGTTCGGTCGTCGGCCCTTCGGTCCGGTTCTGCTGTTCCGCTGCCATACAGGCTCCCGGCGCGGTTCGAACGCGCGTCTCGGCTGATGCCGCGTGTTGCCGCTACACCACGGGAGCGGGGGCGGGAAGCGTGCTTGGGCGCCGTCGGGGGGACGGCCGCGCCGGAGTGCCACACGCGAACGGGCACCCCGGGTCGCCGGACGGCGCTGCCGCTATCCGACGGTGGGTTGGCATCGGGCGGTGTCACACCCCCGGACGGGGGTGGCGTCGGGGCGTGGGGGGACGACTCCGGACCCGGTGCGCGCGACGACGGGCGGCAGGAACGGGGGCGGTCCGCACCCGGCCTCGCTCCCGCCGGAGGCGGCCGCTCCCGGACGAGATGCGGGAGAAGGCTGCCCGGTGCCGGCGCGACGTCACGCGGCGGGCCGAGTGCGGAGGTGACCGTCGACCGACCCCCGCTTCGCACCCGGCCCGGACCAGCCGACACCGATCACCTCGGTGGCATAGGTGTCGAAGCTGGACCCGGACGCGCCGCTGTCGAGCGCGGCGAGCGTCGGGTTCGGTGTGGTGGCGGTCATCGTCGGTCACCGCTCGTCCGTGTCGGACGAACGTATCAACCCGTGTACGGGCGAAGGGATTAATTTTTTGCACGTCTGTCACGCTATGACGTGGCGCGGATATACGCCGAGGACATGGCTCTACGCGGCGATATTCTCGGGAGGAATGACCGGTGCCGGCCCGCGATCGGTACCGACCCGTCAGAGCTCCCGCTCGTCGACGAGGAGCGAGCGGTCGAGGGCGGCCGCGCGCGTCCGCCCGGTCAGCCCGAGGGTGAGGTCGAGGTCGGCCACCAGGTTCCGGCAGACCCCCTCGACCCCGTTCGCCCCGTCGACGGCCAGGCCGTAGACGTACGGCCGGCCGATCCCCACGGAGTCGGCGCCGAGCGCGAGCGCCTTCAGCGCCTCAGCCCCCCGGCGGACCCCCGAGTCGAACAGGACCGTGGCGTCGCGGCCGACGGCCTCGCGGACGCGCGGGAGCGCCTCGAGGGCCGCGATGGATCCGTCGACCTGCCGGCCGCCGTGGTTCGAGACCACCACCCCGTCCGCGCCGTGGTCGAGCGCCGACACCGCGTCCTCGGGGTGGAGCAGGCCCTTGACGAGCACCGGCAGGTCGGTGTATCCGGTCAGCCACTCCACGTCCGCCCAGCCCAGCGAGTCGTCCCCGAACACGTCGAAGAACGTCCGCACCGTGTCGAACTCGTCGGGGTCCGGCTCGCCGTCGACGAGCTGCGGGAGGTAGCCACGGGAGAGGTCCCGCTCGCGCCAGCCCGGAACCGGCGTGTCGACCGTGAGGACGACCGCCTCGTAGCCCGCCCGCTCGGCCCGGCCGACCAGGCTCTCGACGACGGCGTCTGCCGTACTCGGGTAGAGCTGGAACCAGCCCGGCGTCTCCCCCAGCTCCTCGGCGACCTCCTCCATCGTGTACGAGGAGACCGAGCTGAGGACGAACGGGACGCCCGCCGCGTCGGCGCCGCGGGCGGTCGCGAGTTCGCCCTCCCCGTGACAGATGCTCTGGATGCCGACCGGCGAGAGGTGGAGCGGCACGTCGTAGCGCCGGCCGAACAGCTCGACCGAGAGGTCCCGCTCGGAGACGTCCCGGAGGAATCGCGGGACGATCCGCCAGCGGTCGAGCGCGAGCCGGTTGTGCGAGACGGTCCCCTCCGAGCCCGCGCCGCCCCGGACGTACCCGACGGCCGCGTCGTCCATCGCCTCCAGGGCCGCGGCCTCCAGTTCTTCGAACGACACCGGGACCTCGGGCTCGACGCCCGCCGCACCGTCGATGTATATCTCCCGCTGGCGCGCGTTCCCGGGGTTCTCCTCCGTGTCCGTCATGGGGCACCGTCGGGAGCGGCACGGGGGGCTCTACGGGGGCTCCGGGTCGCCGGGACGGCGGGGTCGGTGGCCCGGAACGGTCGTGTCCCCCGATCTCCCCGAGGGGAGCCGACCGGCCTCACAGCCGGTCGGGGAGCGGGTCGGCCCTCGAGAGCCACGCGAGGAAACCGGCCGCGGCTCCGAAGGGGAGTGCCACTACCGCCAGTATCACGGCCCAGACGGGAAGCGACTCGAGGGCGTCGATCACCGGATCGGGGAGGGTTCCGACGTAGAGCAGGAAGATCAACGGCCCGAACAGCGTCAGCGCGGGGACGCGATCGGTTCCGACCCGCTGCGAGCACCGATGAATCGGTGTTCCACCCGGTCGGGTCGCCGGACGGCTCCGACGGCAGGAGTGGAGTCCCGACGGTCCCTGGACGGGTCCGTGTGCATGGGGCTACCGTGTGAAACGGACACGGGGGGACGCGTCCGTAGTCAGCGTTACCTCCCTCCGGGCGCTACGGGGGGTGTGTCCCGGACCGACCCGCCGCTCACCCACCGAACCGCCGTCGAACCGATCCAGCCCGGCGTCGTCGACCTTCCGTTCCCGGGCGACCGCGAGGGCTGGACGTTCTACGAGACGTTCCACGAACTCCCCCTCCCCGCCGACCAGCCCGAGGGGACGTACGTCGTCGTCGACGCCATCAACTTCAGCACGACCGTCGCGTGGCTGTTCGACCGCGGGGTCCCCAGGGTCGTCCCGCTGGCCGACCGGGACTCGGCCGAGCGGTTCGGGGCGGCGCACCCCGACGCCCTCGTCGGTGGCGACTACGCGTTCGACAGTGGCGACGACTCGCTGGTGCGGAACTCGCCGACCGACTGCGCCGAGCGGGGGTTCGAGTGGGCCGACCGAGTGGTGGGACTCAGCTCCATCAACGGTGCGAACGCGGTGGGGGCCGTCCGGGAGGACGTCCCGGTCGTGGTGGCCTCGCCGGTGAACGCCCGGGCGGTGGCCGACTGGCTCGACCGGGCGGGCGGCTCGATACACTTCGTCGCCGCGGGCACGCGCGGGGAACACGCCGTCGAGGACACGTTCGGCGTCTACCGCGTGGTCCACCACCTGCTGAACGGGGACTCGCCGGCCGCCGACGCGATGCACCTCAGGCTGCTGGACCACGTCTACGCCAACGCGGCGCACCTGGAGGGGCCGCCGGACCTTCACCCCGACCAGCGCGTGGTCCGCGCCTTCGACTCGCTGTCGGCGGTGCCGGTCCGGGAGCCCGGCGAGTCCGCACTCCGCGCTGCCTGAGCGGGACCGCCCGTTCTAACAGAAAAATTATATATAAGCTATATTAGTTTATCCGATTTCGGAGTAGATTAATCGACGGACTGAGGCGTGTTTCCGCTCAATTATTTCGTGACGTATAACTATAAAAAAGTATATTACAGTCCGAACGGAACTCGGCCCGTGGAAACAGTCGGGATGGGTGACCGTTCCCGACACACGGGTCCAGCACGAATTCGGGGGATACACTCACTCGGGTGGGTGCGGTAGCGTTCGTTCTCTTCCTGGTCCTCGCGCCGGTAGCGCCGACGGCGTCGCTCGGCGCGGCGGCGACGGCCACGGACGGGCCGGACGCGACGGCACCACCCACCACGTCGGTGTCGGACAGCGCGGCCGATCGGCGGGTGCGGTTCGAGGGCGAACCCCGGCCGGAGAAGCTCTCGGAGTCGGTCCGGTTGCGGATGCAGGCGCTGGCCGAGGACACGCAGGCGAACGTCCCCGACTACCTCGAGCGCCAGCGCCAGCGCGGCCGCGCGAGCGACGTCCGGTCGCTCTGGCTCCGGGACGTCGTCGCCGTGGAGGCGACCCCGGCCGTGATCGAGGAGCTGAGCAGGAGCCGGCAGATCGAGCGGATCGTGCCCGACCGGCGCGTCGGCCTGAACGGGGACGCGTCCGAGGACGGGATCGGTTCGCTCATCGAGGGCCTCGGGGCGTACGGCAACACGACGGTCTCCCCCGACGGCCTCGAGCGGGAGACGTCGGGTTTCAGCGAATGGAACGTCGAGTACGTCGGTGCGGACGACGTGCAGGACGCCGGCGTGACCGGCGAGGGGGTCAACGTCAGCGTCGTCGACACCGGCATCGACGAGGACCACCCGGCCATCCCGCAGGTGACGAAGTGGCGGGACTTCGTCAACACGTCGAACGGCGAACCGGTCGATCTCGACGGGCACGGCACGCACGTCGCCGGGACGGTCGCGGGCCAGCGCGACGCCAAGTACGCGGTCGGCGTCGCGCCGGGCGTGAACCTCTACGGCGCGCGCGTGCTGGACGCGAACGGGTCCGGCAATACCTCCGACGTCATCGCCGGGTTCCAGTGGTCGGCAAACGAGAGCGCCGACGTCGTCTCGGACAGCCTCGGCACGGGCCCGGTCCCCGACGCACCGAACGCCAGCCTGACGCTCTCGAACGGCAGCTCGGGGAACGCCAGCTTCCAGGTCTACGGAACGGCCAACGGGAGCATCTCCGGGGACGACCTCCACGGGTTCCGTCCCGCGTACACGTTCGTGATCGTCGAGCCGGTGGCGTACAACGGCAGTTCGATCGCCGAGGGCTCCGAGACACGGGTCCGTGTCGAGGAGAACATCAGTCTCGCGCTGCGGAACCCGCAGGGCGACCGGAACCTCACCGGGATCCCCGCCGGCTGGTGGTTCCAGTCCGGGGGGTGCCCGACGGTGTCAAGATACTCAAGTACAAGCCCTCGACGGTCCGGGAGCTACGGAACGGTAGCTGGAACCTGACCGTCGAGAACGGGAACGCCGAGAACGTCTCCGTCGAGGTCGAGACCGCACCGGTGTACGTGGCGAACGGCATCGACGAGGGCGCGCTGGCCGCGGACAACCTCACCGCGCAGGGGGTCGTCCCGGTCGTCTCGGCCGGCAACGCCGGCGTGTTCGGCAACCAGTCGAGCGGAAGCCCCGGGTCGGCCGACGGAGCGATCACGGTCGGGGCGACGGGCTATCAGGTCAACGACGTCGCGCGGTTCTCCAGCCGCGGACCGGTCGGGTTCTCCTCCGGTGGGACACGGGAGACGTACCACCTGCCGTTGGGGTTGCCGGTCGCCGAAACAGCGGGGAGGAACCACCCCCTCGGTGGGCGACTCGCGTTCGCCCCCGGGTCACGGCCCTCCTGTGCCGCCTCCTCGACCTCCTCGCGGTCGATGACATCCCCGTCGGTCAATCCGAACTGGAACTGCGTCGCACAGCCGATGAACCGGTCGTCCTTCCGGTCGTAGCGTGCACGCGGATCGAACACGAAGGGGATGCCGAACGCGAATCCGCCCTCGGGCTCGGGGACGACCGGCTCCCGCAGCCGTTCGAGCAGGAACAGCTGCTCGCGCTCGCCGGACCGCTCGTTGTAGATGGCGACGTTCCGGTTCAGCACGTGCAGTAGTTTCCCGTCCGGTGTTGACGACCCCGGGCTCGTAGGTCGCCTCGACGGGTCCGTTCGCGCAGGCTCTCTCCGCCGTCGGTCGACCGCTCACTCCGGTCAGCGAGAGGCCGCCGAGGGCGGCGCCGGCTCCGACAGCCCGGAGCGCTCGGCGGCGAGTCAGGGAAACGAGCCCGTCGGTACTATTCGGGTTCCAGTCAGAGCGATCGTCCGGCATGACCGGGTCGGAGGACGTGGTATACCGAAATGAAAACAACGGGACACGGTACTGTCGGGATCGAGGTCGGGCGGGACCGGACGAGACGTGATCTGCGCGATCGACGAACCCGGAGGCGGCAACGGGGGCCCGTTCCCGCCATCGCCCGCTGACCGCACTGCGGGCGGTCTCCCGCCGGATAACCCGCACGTACACTCCGGGCGCTACCCGCTTCCGTCGGCGTCGGGGTCCCCCGGCCCCTCGTCCGGGCTCCGGTCCCGTAGCCCCGGGAGGTTCGGGTCGCGGTGGGGGTTCCGGCCGAACGCGCGGTCCGCGATGCCCTGTTCCCCGAGCCGTTCGACGAGGACGTTCCGCAGGCGGTTCAGGCTCGTCTTGTCGAGGCCGTGGGCATCGAGCAGCCGCTCGAAGGCGGGTTCGTCCTTGATCGAGCGGAAGGAGTCGTAGAGGTCGGCCAACTCCTCGGGCGACCGCTCGGCGATGTACTCCCCGTCCTCGAGCCCGAGGTAGCGCCGTCGCTCCACGTCGACGACGTGCCGGACGACGACCAGCGCCACCTTCGGGATCGCCCGCTGGCTGCCGAAGGCGGTGAGATCGAGCTCCTCCATCACCCCGAGAACGCGGTCGCGCTGCCAGCCCGTCAGGTCGAGGTGGTTACAGAGCGCCTGTGCGGTCCGGAGCTTGTCGAGCCGGTGGACCCGCGAGCTGTGCCCGCGCATCGCCGGGTGGCGCTCCTCGTGGAGCCGCCGGACCGACTCGGGGACGTCGCTCGCGGGGTCGCTCGCCCGGCCGATGACCGTCGCGCTCGGCGAGACGACGTCCCACCGCCTGACGGCGGTGTCCCGGAGCGCCTCGACGCGAGAGAGCGACCCGTGGCCGGCGCGGTCGCTGACCTCGCGCGGGTCCGAGGGTTCCCGCTCGCCGACCGGCGGGTCCCCCGCGTCGCCGGTCGCGGCACCGTCCGCGGCCGATCCGGGCTGGTCGCCCATGTCCACGGTGTTGTGACTCGGGGGGCAAGAACGGTTCGCCCGGCTCGGGGCCGAAGTTCCCGAGTGCCACCGGCAGGACTCCTTCGCATGTAGAGCTCGTCGCGAGTGGCAGGTAAAGACCGAACGGGGTCTCTCGGTCGGACTTTCCCCCACGGGTAGCTTTATTCCCGGGTCGCCCGAACTCCGAACACCGATGCCGTCGTTACTTCCGGCGATGGAGACCGTGGACCTCTCCGAGGAACAGCGCCTGGTCCAGAAGAGCATCCGCGAGATCTGCGAGTCGTTCGGGGACGAGTACTGGCGGGAGAAGGACCGCGAGGAGGAGTTTCCGACGGAGTTCGTCGACACGCTGGCCGAGGAGGGGTGGCTCGGCGCGCTCATCCCCGAGGAGTACGGCGGCCCGGGGATGAGCACGAGCGAGGTCGTCGTGATGATGGAGGAGATCGCGGCCAGCGGCGGCGGGTTCGCCG
>PXRQ01000040.1 GCA_003022005.1 Halobacteriales archaeon QS_5_70_15 | reverse complement strand
ATACCCCGGGTACGAACCCGCCACTTAGAAGCCGTACGGTTCGGCAGTCTCGGAGTCTCCCGGCGAGCGGGTGCCCCGTCGGCTCCGTCACTCTCGCCAACGGCGGTTCCGTGCTGTCACGGGCGCGACCGCCGCTCGTGCGAACCCCCGCTCGCACGCGTGCGGCCGGGGACGAGCGGATGAGCCCGATCGTCGCCTTCGAGGGCCGCAACGAGCCGTCCGGCGGCGGGTGGACCGGGAGGGCTTCCGCGATGCGGCCACCGACTCCACGACCGGCCCGCAGTCGGGGTGGCTCACCGTCGAGGGGCACACCGTCGCGGGGAACGGGAACCACCCGGGGCCCCGAGGTGGGCCGCCCGGATCCGGACCGCCGACCGTCGCCGTCGAGCGGCTGAACGCGTATTCGATCGGCGGCCGTAGGAGCGGGTGTGCGCCGCCGCATCCTGGAGCGGCTCGGAGTTCGGCCCAATCGCGACGAGGCTACCGGTACCGACGATGGGAGGACCGGTTTCGACCCCCCGCCCCTCGACCGCTCGGTACGGTACGCACACAGGGGTAACGACGACGTCGAGCGCGAACTGGCCGCCGTCCGGGAGCGGCCTGAGACGCTCGAAGAGCGGCGTCGCGGCGACTGAGTCGAGCCGCTACGGGGTGAGGAGACCGCTCTAGCGTCCTGGGCGTAGGAGCCGACGCCGGACCCGACCGAGCCACGATAGTAACGGCAGCATCTTCCCCATCAGTCCCATTTAATATCTGTCATCGGATACGTCGGATCACGTCGCAGGTAGGGGCAAAAAACGATGTCTGACAGTCTCCTCCCAGAATCGCTGAGACGGACCGTTCTCAAGTCGCTGGGTGGGGGTGCGGCACTGCTGACCGCCGGGAGCGGCACCGCCGCCGGTGCTACGCCCGGCAAGCGCCCGCCCGTCATCGACGAGAACCTCGGATACACGCAGTGGAACCCCGACGAGCGCGTCCCCTTCCGGAACAAGGTCGACTACACGGTTGAGGTGAGTCAGAAGAACTTCGGCGATGACGCCAGGATCCCCGGGCCGGCCGAGTGCTACTTCGATCCGGTCGGCCTCCACGTCGAGCCGGGGGACGTCGTCGAGTTCTCCGTCCGGGCGGGACACCACGCGGTCGGGTCCTACCACCCGGACAACGACAGACAACGCCGGGTTCCCGCCGACGCCCCCTCGTTCTCCTCGCCGATGCTCGGCGGGTACGGCGACGAGGAAACCCCGAACCCGGGAGGTGACAGCTAGTCCTGGTTCTACCGGTTCGAGACGGAGGGCGTGTACGACATGTACTGCCCGCCACACGAGGTGTTCGGAATGGTGATGCGGGTCGTCGTCGGGGACGCACCGAAACGGACTTCGGACCCACGGGCCCGCAGTTCCTCGGCGTCCTGGAGTTCGCCGACGAGATCTTCGCGCAGTCCGAACTCGAGCCGGCCACGATAACCGAGGAGGGCTCGGTCGCCCGGGAGGACCTGTTCCCGCTGGGGGGATCGGAGTCCTCGGACGGCGACTGATACGGATCGTCGTAGCGATGTACCGGCGATCACGGGCCCGGTTCGAGTGATCCCGAGTAAACGACCACAGCATTCCGTATGAGAGGCCGCGGCGCCCTGTCCCCGGGGCCGCCGGACACTCAGAGCGACGTCGAGACGTACGGGCCGTCCTGGTAGTACCCCAGCTTCTCCCGGTAGTACTCGCGGACGCCGATGCCGGAGATGACCGAGAGCTTCGAGTACCCGGCGTCGCGCGCGCGCTCCTCGGCCGCCGCGAGCAGGCGCCGGCCGTAGCCCTCGTGCTGGTAGCCGCGCGTCCTCGAGTTCGCGGCGAACCGGGTCACCGTCGGACTCGTCCGACGAGGCTCGCCTCGCCGTGCTCGGCTCACCGTCCGGGAACCGCAACCGGCAGAACCCGACCAGCAGGTCCCGATCGAAGTCCTCGAACGAGAGGAACTGTTCGGTGCCGCCCGCGGCCTCGTAGGTCCCGACCCCGAACTCCACGCTCCCGGGCTCCTCGTCGTTCATCCCCACCTCCCGACACCGGATACAGTCGCAGGTCCAGCCGTGCTCGTCCATCCGCTGTCGGGCGAGCTGGCGCAGGTTCGACTTCCAGACCCCGGCGTCGATGAAGTCGGCGGGGATGTCCCGCTGGACGCGCTGGAGCCGGGTGTACCTGGGTATCATCGACTTGATCTCCGCGACGAGGTCGGCCGCCTCCTCGTTGGTCAGCGGCTCGTACTCCCCCCGGCGCCACATGTCGTAGGTGAGGGTGTCCCGGACGACGAGGGTCGGGTAGATCTTGAGGTAGTCCGGCCGCCAGTCCGCGCTCCCGAACAGTTCCCGGAAGTCCTCGAGACACATCTCCCTCGACATCCCGGGCTGGCCGGGCATCATGTGGAACCCCACCTTGAACCCCGCGTCGCGGAGCCGGCGGTTGGCGTCGAGGCTGGCCTGCACGCCGTGACCGCGGTGCATCTCCCGGTTGATACGCTCGTAGGTCGTCTGCACCCCGACCTCGACCTTCGTGCCCCCCAGCCGGAGCATCCGGTCGATCTGCTCGGGGTCGCACCAGTCGGGCTTGGTCTCGAAGGTCGTCCCGATACACCGGACGTCCGCCCGCTCGTTCTCGGCGATGACGTCCTCGAGGTACCGGAACTCGACGTCCTCGGGCTCGGGCGCGAACGACTCCGTCTCGGAGGGCTCGGGCACGCCCGACGTATCGTAGTCGTTCATCGCCTCGTAGGCTCGCTTGACGAACCACTCCTGGTAGTCGTGGCTCCGGGCGGTCATCGTCCCCCCCATGAGGATGAGTTCGACCTTGTCGACGGGGTGGCCGATTCGCCGGAGCTGTTCGAGCCGGAGCGTGACTTGCCCGTAGGGGTCGTAGTCGTTCTGCTCGCCGCGAGCCGCGGCGGGCTCGTGACCCGTGTAGGACTGCGAGGAGGAGAACTCGCTCGCGGGGCCACCCGGACAGTAGCGGCACTTGCCGTGCGGGCAGGCCTGCGGCGAGGTCATGATCGCGACCGGTGAGACGCCGGAGGCGGTCCGGACGGGCTTGCGCCGGAGGACCCGCTGGACCGCCTCGCGCTCGCCCTCGGGCGCGTGGTCGACGATGTCCGAGTGCCGGGGGACCTCGCTCGCGCCGAACTCCGAACAGGCGTCGAGCTTGGCCGACTCGACGCCCTCGCGCTCGAGGTCGCCCGACGCGACCCGCTCGGCGAGGTGTCGACAGGCCCGCTCGAACGGGGTGGGGTCGGCCTCCTCGGCGTCGGGCGTCTCGGTGCTCATCGGGTTACCGGACCGTCGGTCCCGGCGCTCAAGTATCGCACGGTCGGGGCGGACCGCGTCGAACACGGAGTGCGGAGTGTCGGACGCGGTCGGACGGGATCGCGTCGTCGGCCCGCCGCCCCCGGCCGGAGCGGTCAGTCCTCGGGCGAGAGGTCGCCGTCGGCCGAACCGGTGGGCTCGGCGTCGCTCGATCCGTCGGCACCCACTGCGGACCGCACGGCCGCCTCGAACTCCTCCGCGGTGACGTGGTACTCCGTGTGCCCGTCGCTCTCGCGGGACCGCCGGACGGTCGCGACCCGCTCGCCGTCGACCAGTACCTCGGTCGTCGCGGTCCGGTGTGGGTTCGCCGTCCGGAGGTCGACGTCCACGCCGAGGTCGCTCGCCAGCTCCTCGACCAGCGGCGTCGTCAGCGTCCCGTCGCCGAACCGCGGCGGTCGGTAGGGGCGCAGGCCGTGCTCCCGGAACAGTTCGACGTTCTCGCGCCACCAGTCCGGGTACGCCTCGAGGTCCGCGTCCCCGTAGGGATCCTCCTCGTCGTATCCCGGCGGCAGGTCGGCGGGTCGCGGCGGGTCGCGGCTCCGGATCCTTCCGCCGCGATCTGTGTCCTCTTCGTTGGCCCCGTCCTCGTTGCCCGGCATCCGTTCGGGGGTTTCATACGGATCGTTGTAGTCTTTCACCGACGATCACTCGAACCGGGTCCGTGATCGCCGGTACATCGTTACGACGATCCGTATCAGAGCTCGACGTAGACCTCGCCGTCCTCGACGGTCACGTCGAACGTCGGGACGGCGTAGCGCTCGTCGTCCGGGCTCCTCCCGGTCGTGATGTCGAACCGCCAGCCGTGCCAGGGGCAGTTGATGTACTTCTGCTCGTCCTCGTACACCCACTCCCAGCCGTCCTCGCCGAGCGTGTTCCGGCCCGTCAGGGACCCCTCGCACAGCGGACCGGCCTGGTGGACGCAGTAGTTCAGCAGCGCGTGGTAGTCGCCGTCGTACCTGAACACCGTGACCTCACGGCCCCTGACGTCGACGTTGACCCGGTCGCCGTCCCGTTCGAACGCGTCCGTGCCCGCGACGTGGTACCTCGCCATCGGTTCAGATGTCGAAGACCTCTGTCGCGGTGTTCCCCATGATGCCCGCGGTGGCCTCCGCGTCGAGCCCGCCCCGGATCCGGTCGAACAGTTCCCCGGGGAGGTCGAAGTCGGGGTGGGGCATGTCCGCCGCGTACATCACCAGCTCCGGACCGATCATCTCGATCATCCGTGCGATGTGCGAGCCGTCCCGGGCGGTGTGCCCGAGCGGCTGGGTCGAGAAGTGCCAGTGGTCCCGGACGTACTCGCTCGGGAGCCTCTCGAGGGCGGGGACGTCGTGGGGCATCTCGAGGTAGTGGTCGTCGAGCCGCCAGAGGAGGTAGGGGACGTAGCCGATGCCCGCCTCGGAGAAGACGACGTCGAGGTCGGGGAACTTCACCGGGACGCCCTCGAACACCATCGACGCGATGTACCACATGTGGGTGAACGGGTGCATCAGCGCGTGTTCCAGGGCGAACGTCTCCGTCCAGCTGTGCATGGTCGGGAACGCCCGATGGACGGCGCCCGTGTTGCTGTGGAACACCACCGGGAGGTCGTTGTCCTGGGCGGCCTCGTAGATTGGGTCGTACATCTCGTGGCCCGGCGGCGGCACCAGCCCCGCGGTGGGCACGAACACGCCGACCACGTCGCGCTCGCCGGCGTGGCGGTCGATCTCTTCGGCCGCGATGGAGGGCTTCTGTGGCGGGACCATCACCGTCACCTTCAGCCGCTCGTCGGCGTCGACGAAGTTGTCGAGCATGTAGGCGTTGTACGCCTCGGCCAGGGCGACCGCGACCCGGGTGTTGTTCACCGTGTTGAGTACCGCAGTCAGCGTCGGGTTGATGACCGAGTAGTCGATGCCGTGCTCGTCCATCATCTCCAGCTTCCCATCGGGACCGGCCTCGCCGCCGAACACCTCGACGTCCTCGGACTGGTTGATGTACGCGAAGATGGGGGTCGGCGCCGTGATCGAGAACACGTCGCTCATCGGCATCGCCGAGAGCTCGATCATCTCCCTGATCCCCTTGTGACGCTCGTCCGTGTAGGGGAGGATATCGTCGAGGCTCTCGGTCACGTGCGAGTCCGCGTCGACGAGCAGATCGAGTTCCTCGAGCGAACCGATACTGGCGGTCTCCGAGCGGCCGGTTCCTTCAGTCGCCATACGTCCGTTACGTGTGACCGATTCGCATAAAACTATCCGGCCACGGCCGGCCGACCCGCGGACGGACACGCCCCGTCGGGTCGATCCGCCGGTAGTCCGACCCGATCCGCCCAGTGGCGACGGACGGAACGCCTGGCGGGGGCGATCCGACGGGTGAGAGCCGCGGGGAGAGCGGGAACCGAACGATCCGGTCGTCCGGGGGGATCGACGCTACGCCTCGGAGGTCGGCGACAGCCGCTCGGCGACGGCGTCCATCGTCGCCTCGAGCACGGCGTCGCGCTCGCCCGAGAGGAACTCGACGGTCCCCTCGCGGGTGCCTTTCGTGTCGACGCCGCCTTCGGGGACCCGCTCGCGGACCGCCCGTGCGACCTCCCGGACGCCGACGCCCGTCGTCGAGCGGAGGTGGAGTTCGTCCGTCGCGAGGCCGATAGCCACGGTGGGTCCGTCGCCGTTCGCGACCTCCCGGCGGTAGAGCTCGTCGAGCAGGAGCCGCGTCGGCGGGAAGTCGAACCGGTGGGTGTACGCGTCCGTGTCGAGGACGGCGAACTCGACGCCCCCCACCTCCCGCCGGTCGAGGTTCGCCGTCGCCGTCTCGAGCTCGGCCTCCATCTTCGTGCGGAACTGCCCGGCCACCTGCTCGGCGAGACCGGTCACGCGGTCGAACAGCAGGTCGATGATGAGCTCGCGCTTGTCCTCGTAGGACTGGTAGTACGCCTCGAGCGCGACGGCCTCCCGGAGGTCGCGCACGGCGTCGGCGTCGAGCCCCTCGCTCTCGGCGGCCTCGGCGTACGCCTCGGGCACGTCGTCCCAGTAGGAGACGGCCGGCAGCGGCCGGAGGTCGGCGCGGACGGCGTCGTTGACGCCGGCGGCGACCGTCGCCGCGAGCGTCGTCGACGTCCGTTCCTCGCCCGCCGCCGGACCGACGGACGTCTCGACCGTCTCCGTGACCTCCTCCTCGACCGGGAGGCCGTCGACCACGAGCCGCCCGGCGCCGTAGATCCCCAGGAGTTCGAGCCCGTCGAGCGAGTCGCGGGTCCCGCCGGCACCCGCGAAGACGAACAGCGGGAGCTTCTCGTCGTGGCGCTCCTGGTCGTCGAGCATCCGGGTGACGTCCTTGGTCGCGTCGTCCAGGTCGTAGACCGTCCCCTCGAGCGGCCGCCTGTCGAAGTAGTGATAGACGGCGTCGGTGCTGGCGTGCTCCTCGCGGACCAGCGGCAGGGCCGCCCGCTCGATGGCCGCGCCGGCGACGTAGCCGTCCGTGTCCGCGCTGTGGCGGACCACGATCGGCCGGGACTCCTTGATGGCCCGGCGGATGTCGGTCGCGGCCGCCCGGAGGTCCTCGCCGAGCGCCTCGATCGCCGGGTCCTCGGCCACCGGCTCGACGGCGAGGTGCGGGTCCGGCGCGACGAGATCCAGATCGAGACCGCGTCGCTCGACGTGCTGGAGGGCGACGAACTGGCGGCGGTCGCCGGCCGGAT
>PXRQ01000039.1 GCA_003022005.1 Halobacteriales archaeon QS_5_70_15 | reverse complement strand
GCCCGAGGCAGGCGTCACACAGCGGCCCGGCCGCGAGGAGCGCCCGGGCCGCCTCGAGGGGTTCGGGACCCGCGCCGACGTCCGTGTTCATGCACCGGGATCGGGTGCCCCACCCATGGCTCCTTCGGGTTCGGGCGGTCGACCTCGCCGTACGACCGGTCGGACAGCGGACCCTCGGGCTCGGACGCGTCGAGCACGTTCGACACGCCGGCGGTCGGAACCGGTTCCCGGTCGACCGGCGTGCGTGGTCCGGGAACCGTCCACACCCCGGATTCCTCAAAAAAGCGTGGGGAGCGACGCTACGGGAGCGTCAGGTCGCTCCAGGCGACCGTTCCCTCGCTGACGACGTTCGCCGGATCCAGTTCAATCGTATCCAACACGGCAGCGGCGTTCGGGGGGAGCGGTGCCTCGGAATCCGGTTCGGGCTCGTCGAAGGTCGAACTCCCGATGTCGTCCTCCTCCGGATCGAACACGACGGCACGCATCACCATCCCCAGCGGCACGTGCGGCAGACAGAACAGGTCGTAGACACCCTTTTCGGTGAACTCGTAGAGCCACGTGTCGTTCTCCGCGACCGGAGGCGACGTGAACCCGTAGTCCGTCGGGACCCGGTCCGGGAGGACGAGGAACGGTGGCTCGTTGAACTTCGGATCGAACGCCGTCACCGTGTGGAGACCGTCGCCGTGGGTGGTGAAGCTGACGATCTCTCCGGGTCTGACGTGGAGACCGACCGGGTCGAAGAAGGTCTCCGGGGCGTCGTCCTGGTCGTCCGGGTCTTCGCCGTCGGGCGCCGGGAACCCCTCGTGGGCGGCGTCACCCTCGTGGACGTGAAGGTCCACGGCGTGGTCGACGAGTCCCGAGGGGACGGTGTCCCGTCCCGCCGCGTACGTGGCGCCGTACACCTCGTCGATCCGGTTGCCCCGGTTCGGGGCGCCGGCCGCCGTCCCGCCGAGCGCCGAAACCCCAGCCCCGGCGCCGACCAGTTTCAGCAACATCCGGCGGTCGATGCCGTGGTTCTTCAGTAGCTGTACTAGCTCCGCGTCGCTGAGGTCGAGTTCCGTTACGTCGATTCTGTTGGACATCGTCTCCGTGTTCTGACCACTGCGCTAATCCGTCGGCTGTTCGCCCCCGGCGTCGCGTGTGTCCACCGTTCTCACCACCTCCATCGAGTGCCGAGTAGAGGCAATACTGTCCGGTTGTATAAGTATATCTTAAAATATCTATCGACATCGGTATGACGAGAAGTCGGGGTCGGTACGCGACCCCCCGAGAACGCCCCTCCCGTGGTCGCGGGAGCTGTCGTCTCGAGTTCCGTCCGAGGTCCGCCGAGCGGGTCTCCGGACAGCGGATCAGAACTGGCGCTCGAACTCGGCCGGTTCGGAGACGGTGTAGTACGGCCCGCCGAGCCGTCCGACCGTCGGGAGCTCCCGCTGGTCGACCTTCCCGTCGGTCGTGACGTCCTCGGAGACGTGGAAGTGGACGACCTCGCCGAGGACCATCAGCCGGTCGGACACCTCGATCCTGTCGTGGAGGGTACATTCCATCGTCACCGGGGCGGCGGCGACCCGGGGGGCGTCGATGGCCGTACACTCCGCGCGCTCGATACCCACCGAGTCGAACTCGCTCTCCTCGGGCGGCAGCTTCGCCGAGGTGCTGTCCATGACCTCCATCAGCGGCTCGGTCACGACGTTCACGGCGAACTCGCCCGTCTCGACGGCGTTCCGCGCCGAGTCCTTGAGTCCACCGTGGTCCTCGTTCGGCGAGTGGAACGTCACCACCGGCTGGTTCGAGGAGACGTAGTTGTACGAACTGTACGGCGCGAGGTTGTCGATCCCGTCCTCGCTCCGCGAGGACACCCAGGCGATCGGCCGGGGCGTCACCGCGCTCTTGATTATCCGCGCCCGCTCGCGACCGGTCAGCGACGCCGCGTCGTACTCTGCCATGTACCCCGCCGGTTTTCGTCGTCGCGATATGTAGCCTTCGAGTCGCCGCCGTCCGCGGCGAGGCGCGCGGCTACCGTTCCCGGCGGACATCGACGTCGACCTCGAACCCGCCGGCGTCGGCGAGCCGTGTGAGTTCCTCCTCTGCCCGCCGGATCTCCCGGCGGATCGCCTCGCGATCCTCGAAGTTCGCGGTCCGCTCGCGCATCCGGAGGAACCGGAGCCGCGTGGCGAGCCGCCTCGCCCGCTCCCGGGGGGTCTTCCCGTCGCCGTCGGCTTCCCTCTCGTCCTCGCCATCGTCCCCGCCCTCGACCATGTGTGCCCTGCGTGCGCGAGAACCGTGTCTCTTCGCCTCCAGGCGGGTTCTCCTCGGCCCCCGGCCGACGAGGGCGCTCCGTCCCGGCCCGCCCGGTCGACGGAGGGGCCCGGACGGGAGGCGTTCGGACGGGCCCGTCCCGCGTCCCCGGCGTCACGGTCGGCGGTCGCCGATGCGCGTCCACGATCCCCCGGCCCCGGCCGTCGGTGCGGGGACGAGGCGGACGTCCGTAGCCCGTACGGCTTTTCACCCCCGCCCTCCAGATCACCCGCATGACCGACCACGCGGGAGAGGGGGCGCCGGCCGACGTCAAGGGATCGCTCGACGCGAAGATCGAGGCCGCACGGGCCGACCTCGCGGGGTTCGACGGCGTTCTCGTCGCCTTCTCCGGGGGCGTGGACTCGAGCGTCGTCGCCGCGCTCGCCCGCGACGCGCTCGGCGACGACGCCGTCGCCTGTACCGCCCGGAGCGAGACGCTCCCCGAGGCCGAACTCGAGGACGCCCGACGGGTCGCCGACGAGATCGGGATCCGCCACGAGACCGTCGCCTTCTCCGAACTCGACGATCCGGACTTCGTCGTCAACGACGGCGACCGCTGCTACCACTGCCGGACGATGCGCCTCGGAAAGATGTTCGAGAAGGCCCGCGAACTCGGCATCGACGTGGTCTGTGACGGGACGAACGCCTCCGACCCCGGCGAGGGCCACCGGCCCGGCCTCCGCGCGGTCGCGGAGATGGACGCGTACTCACCGCTGCTGGAGCACGGGTTCACCAAGGAGGACGTCCGCGAGACGGCCCGCAGGTACGACCTCTCGGTCGCGGACAAGCCCTCGATGGCGTGTCTCTCCTCGCGCATACCCACGGGGATCGAGGTGACCGAGGAGCGGCTCTCCCGCGTCGAGCGTGCCGAGCGGCTCCTCCGGGACTGGGGCTTCGAGCAGTTCCGCGTGCGCGACCACGACGGCCTCGCCCGCATCGAGGTGGGCGCGGACGAACTCGACCGGGCGCTCGACCCCGGCTTCGCCGAGGCCGCCAATGAACACCTCTCGGAGATCGGCTTCGACCACGTCACGCTCGACCTCTCTGGCTACCGGACTGGAAGTGTGAGCCCGGCGGGAGAGAGCGACGAGGAGAACGGTGGAAGCGAGGAGGAGGCCGCGAACGCGGTCCTCGACGCCGACTACCCCGTCGGGGAGTGAGTGACCCGGCAGTCGAGCCGGGTCGGGAATCGGAGCCGTCGCCGTCAGATCCGCCGCCGCGCCATCGCCCGCGCCGCCGCGGCCACGGGGAGAGCGATCCAGGCCGCCAGCGCCGCGACGAGCACGGGGGTCGAGAAGCCGGCACCGCTCGCCGCGGCCGCGGGCCCGGGAGGCCGGAGTGCGGCCACCGCTCCGATCGCGAGCAGGTCGTGGAGGAGGACGAACCAGACCCAGACCCCGAGCGCCCGGGTCCTCTCGCTCGCGAGCGACGAGACGAGAACGCACACCGCGAGGAACGTCCCGACGAGGACCGTCCCGCGGGCGACCGGCAAGGCCAGCAACGTGTCGAGCGTCCCCGACTCCTCGGGCCCGACGACCGCGTCGTAGCCGACGACCAGCGCCACCAGCGGGACGAGGTAGCCCCCGAGTTCGACGAGGCTGGCGACGATGACGTCATGTCTCGCGTCGGGGCGGGCCGCCGCGAACCCGACGACCCCGACCGCGAACAGCGCGAACAGCGCCGACAGTCCGACCTCCCGGCGGTTGCGCGCGGCGACCCGGTACTCCCGGCGGGCGACCGTCCGGACGGCGCCGAGCATCGACAGCCGGTCGGACCGCTCCCGGCCGGAGCCGACGGCGGTGTCGGCGTGGACATCGCTTCCGCCCCCGGTCGCCGCGACGGTGCCGCCGTCGGTCTCGCGCTGGCATCCGGGATCCGGACCGCCGTCGCTCACGGCGCACCACCCCCGCTACCTGCCGCCGGGACGTGCCGAGCGAAGACCTCCCGGAGGTCCGGTTCGCGAACCTCGAACCCGTCGAGGGCAACCGCCTCCCGGGCCGCCGCGAGGACGTCGGACGCCGCCGCACGCTCGCAGTCGATCCGGAGCCGGCGGCCGTCCCGCCCGCGCTCGATGCGGTCGATCCCGCCGACCCCGCGGGCGGACCGACCCGCCCCGTGCGGCGGCGGTCGGCGGGACTACTCCCCGTCCTCGGAGGGGTCACCCACCCCCGCGTCCGTCCCGTCGGCCCACCCGGTGACGTTCTCCCGAACCACCTCGGCGTCGTCCCCGTCGACGCGGATCTCGTTGACCGCGCAGTTGGACTGGGCGTGCTCGCGCAGCGACGTCCGGGCGTCCATCCCCTTGAGGTGTCCGAGCAGGAGTTTGATCGGGCCGCCGTGGGTCACCACGAGCGCCGTCTCCCACTCGCTGTCGCCGTCCCCGTCGCCGGCGGCCGTCCCCGACGCGTCGTCGCCGTCGAGCAGCGCCCGCCACGCCTCGACCACGCGCTCGCGGACCTCCAGCAGGGACTCGCCGGACTCCGGGGTCCGGTCGACGGCTTCGATGCCCCTCTCCCCGAGGGCGAACGCCGGGAACCGCTCGACGACGTCCTCGTAGTCGAGCCCCTGGTAGACGCCGATGTATCGCTCGCGCCACGCGGACTCGCAGGTCACGGGCGCGTCCACGTGCGCAGTGACGAGTTCGGTCGTCTCGTGGGTCCGCTCGAGGCCCGACGAGACGACCCGGTCGACGTCGTACTCGCGGACGAGGTAGCGGCCGACGTCGTCGGCCTGTTCCCGCCCGGTGCCGTTCAGCGGGACCGGCGCCCACCCCTGCATCCGGCCGCGCAGGTTCCAGTCGGTCTCACCGTGTCGGACGACCGAGCCGTGGCTGCCGTTGCCGGCCGCCCGGAGGTGGGGTCACCCTCCGGGGGCCCGCCTGCGGCCCCGCTTGGTCCACTTCAGGAGGAACAGCGTCCCCTCGAACAGCGCGACCATCGTCGCGGCGACGATGATGGGCGCCATGCCGGTCGGATCCGGGCTGAACAGGAACGCCAGCCCGAGGAACGCTCCCCAGAAGTAGAGGCGCCGGTCGGCCATCCACTGCCGGGTCGTGAGCCCCATCATGATGGCGAGCATCACGAACAGCGGGATCTGGAAGATGAACGCGAACCCGCCGAGCATGAGGACCATCAGGTCGAACGTCTCGGTCAGCCCGAACGCGATGATCGTCACCTCGTCGGAGTAGTAGAGGAAGTAGGTGAACAGCGCCGGCAGGACGAGGAAGTAGGCGAACAGCACCCCGACGGTGGCGAGGACGAGGCTGGTGGGGACGCTCGCGAGGTAGTAGCGCCGTTCGTGGGGGTAGAGCCCCGGTCGCATGAACAGGTACGACTCGTAGACGAAGACGGGCAGCGCGACGATGAACCCGGCGAGCGTCGCCACCTTCAGCCGCGCGAGGACCAGCGCGAGCGGGTGGTAGACCCGCGGCTGTGGAACGGGGTCCGACACCAGCACGCTGTACCAGAGGAAGTTGATGATCCGCTCGCCGAACGGGAAGACGATCCCCGAGACGATCGCCATCACGACGAGGACGACCCCGAGCCGGCGGACCATCTCCTCGATGTGGTCCGCGAGCGGCATCTCCTGGTCGTCGGGGGGCCCCTCGAAGAGCTCCTCGTCGTCCTCCGTCACCGGTTCGTACCCGCCGACCGCGTCGGTCCCGTCGGCGTAGCCCCCGTCGGACTTCGCCGCCGAGGCGTCGCCCGCCTCGCCCATGTCCCCGCCGGGCACCACCTCGTCGGCCGACCACTCCTCGGTCATCTCCTCCGGGTCGGGGGCGTGCCCGGCGTCGGAGGACGCGCCGCCTGCCCCGGCGTCCGCGTCATCCGTACTGGCCGTGTCGTCAACGTCGTCCGTGTCGTCCGGGCCGTCCGGGCCGTCCGTTCCCGAGCCGTCGGCGTCCGGCTCCTCGCCCTCCCCGTCATCGTCGGCGGCCGGACTGGGGTACTGGTGGGCCCCGTAGTCGAGGTCGACCGACGGCTGGAACGGGTCGTAGTCGTCGGGGATCCCGTCCCCGTCCCCGGCGTCGTCCTCTACCTCGTCGGCTCCGTCGGTGTTCCCGCCGTCCACTTCGTCCCCGACCCCGGCGGTCTCCTCGTCCGTCGTCCCGTCGGCTGCCGCTTCGTCGTCCGTCGGACCGCCCGCGCCGGCGTCGACCGACTCGCCCCCGGCGTCCCCCGCATCGCCGGTCGAGGCGTCCTCGGGGACGGTGATGTCCGCCCAGAGCCCCCCGTCCGCATCCCCCTCGTCCGTCCCGGTTTCACCATCCCCATCGGCATCCGTGGATCCCGGTGGCGATCCCGTTTCCGTCCCCGCGTCCTCGGGGGTGTCGGCGTCGTTCGAGGCGTCCTCGGGGGTGCCGGCGTCGTCGTCGGCACGGGCCGACGGCTCCTCCCCGGACTCCGGGTCGGGCGCGTCGTCCGCCCCCTCGTCGGGCACCTCGTCTCCCATCGTCCTCGGGTGGGTTCTATGCGCTTGTAAGCCTTCTTCTTGCCTCGGGACGTGCCCGCGGTTCCGGGCCCGTGCGACGGACGCTCGACACCGTCCCGCCGTCGGACCCCCACCACCTCCCGACGACCCGCGCGAGGACCGGCCCGGGGTCGTCGCGTCGGGGTCGTGGAATCTCACTGACGCACCGAAACAGGGGATTGATAGGCGGTTGTCCCCAACGGGCCCGTGTGTCGGGCGCCATCGACGAGGACGCCGTCCGGACCGTCGACAGCGGCCGGGAAACGCTCGGCGCGATGCTGTCGGCCGCCCAGAGCCACCTCCAGAAGGTGTTCCTGGTGTTCGTGGTCGGGCTCATGCTCACCATCTGGGCGCTCCGGGCGTTCGTCTGGAACCGGATGCAGGCCGACCTCCACACCAACCCGAACATCCAGGTCGTGGCGGTCACCCCCTTCGACGTCATCCTCCTCCAGGTGAAGATCGGCCTCGTCGTCGGGGCGCTACTCTCCGTGCCGTTCCTGCTCTACTACGCCAGGGACGGCCTCCGCGAGCGGGACCTCTGGATACCGGACCGGGTCGACCTCTCCCGGTGGAAGATCGTCGTCCTCGCGCTGGCCAGCCTCCTGCTGCTGCTCGGCGGCGCGGCCTACGCCTACCTCCTGTTCTTCCCCCTGATGCTGAACTTCCTGGCCTCGAACGCCGTCCAGGCGGGGTTCGAACCCACCTACAGTATCGTCCTCTGGGCGCAGTTCATCTTCCTCCTCACGATCTCGTTCGGGCTCGCGGCGCAGTTGCCGCTCGTGATGTCCGGGCTGGCCTACGCCGAGATCGTCCCCTACGAGACGTTCCGCGACAAGTGGAAGTACGCCGTCGTCGGCATCTTCGCCTTCGGCGCGCTGTTCTCCCCGCCGGACCCGTTCACGCAGATCATGTGGGCGCTCCCGCTCCTCTTCCTCTACGCGGTGTCGCTCTCGCTCGCGCGGTTCGTCGTCACGGCCCGCGTCTCGAGCGAGCGCATCGGCTTCGGCTCGCTCGTCTCGATTCCGTTCTTCCGTGCGAACGCGCGCGAACGGGAAATCAATATCCTCCTCTCTGACGCGATTTCGTTCATGTACGCCCTCTCCGTGGGCGGGCTGAACCAGCTCGAAATTCTGGAGTCGATGGCCGAGGCAGACGACACCTACGGCGAGGTCGCACAGGAGTTCAAATCCATCGTCCTCGAGACGGAGTATTTCGATACCGACTACCGGACTGCGGTCCGGAACCAGGCGATTCAGACCCCATCCGACGAGCTCTCGCAGTTCCTCACCGACATGCTCTCGATTATCAACTCCGGTGGGGACATGACCTCGTTCCTCGAGGACCAGAAGGAAAAGCACATGCGGACGACCAAGCAGGAACAGGAGAAGATGCTGGAGACTCTGGAGCTGTTCGGCGAGATGTACATGACGCTCTCGCTGTTCCCGCTCCTGCTCATCATCATCCTGGTCATCATGACGATGATGGGCAACGCCAAGCAGATGCTCATCTACGGGACCGTCTACGGGCTCATCCCGCTGACCGGTATCGCCTTCTTGGTGCTGGTCTCGACGGTCACCCACGACGACGTCGGCGACGGCTACCTCCGTCCGAACTCCGACGAGGAAGCGGTCGTCGTTGACGAGGGCATCGCGGTGTTCAACCTCGGCCTCATCGAGCAGTACACCGGCAGTTACAGCGTGTTCGACCGGATAAAGACCCGGGAAGGGACCTACGAGCTGGTGGAGATTCTGAAAAAGCCCCACCACTTCTTCCGCGACCATCCGCTGCTGGTGCTCGGGCTCACAGTGCCGCTATCCATCTTCACGTTGGTGCTGTCCATCGTGCTCGGCTGGGCGCCCCTGACTCTGGCCGGTCTACAAGTGAATCCCGTCTCCGGGACGTTCTTCTGGGTGTACGTGCCGATGTACACCAACTTCATCCCGCTGGCCGTGTTCTACGAGTGGAACGTCCGGTCCCGGAAAGCGATTATCAGCGACCTCTCGGACAACCTCCGGAAGCTCGCGTCGGCCAACGACACCGGGATGACGTTGCTCGAGTCCATCCGCGTCGTCTCCGATACCTCCGCCGGCAAGCTCTCTGAGGAGCTAGAGACGATGCACGCGAAGGTCAACTACGGGACCAGCCTCAAAGACGCCTTGCGGGAGTTCAACAACAAGTACCACGTCCCGCGGATGGCGCGGACGGTGAAACTCATCGCGGAGGCCCAGGAGGCCTCCAGCCAGATTCAGGACGTGCTCTCGACGGCGGCACAGGCCGCCGAGAACCAGGATGACATCGACCGCTCCCGGAAATCCCGGACCCGGATGCAGACGGTCATTATCATCATGACCTACCTCACGCTGCTGGGCGTGATGGCGCTGCTGAAGACGCAGTTCCTCGACGTGATGGCCGGCCTGACCGAGCAGGCCAGCGGCGGAGGCGGGTCCGGTCCCGGTGGCGGCTTCGGCGGCGCCGTCGACACGGACGCGCTATCGATGCTGTTCTTCCACGCGGTCACGCTGCAAGCGCTGCTGTCCTCGTTCATCGCGGGGTACATCCGTGAGGTGAAACTGCTGGCGGGCGTGAAGTTCGCCGTCATCCTCTCGACGATTGCGCTGGTCGTCTGGATCGCGGTCGGATAGGCACCCGACTCGTCGATCTCCCCACTGTAGTTGGTGGTCGAATCGAGATAGGCATCAACAATCGATGCCGAGTCGGTACCAGCCTCGGGGTCGCCGTTTGACCCACCACAGCCGGCCAACAGCCCGGCCGTCGAGAGCGTCGCGGTACCGATGAACGCCCGCCGCGTCTGGTCGTCGCTCATCCGTCACCGGGACGCCGCATACACAGTAACGTGGGTCGATTACGGCCGGCCCCGTCACGGCTGGGGATTCATTATCGTGCAGCCGTTACCGCGGGTATGCGAGGGCAGCCGTGACGGTGTGGCTCCGCGGGGACCACCTCGCCCGTGGTCCGGTGGCAAATCGCCCCGACGAGCCGATACTACTCGTCGAGGCGGAATCGTTCGCTCGCAAGCTCCCCTATCACCCGCACAAGCTGACGCTGGTGATCAGCGCGATGCGTCATTTCCGCGACGAGCTCCGGGCGGCGGGACGGGACGTGCGCTATCGTCGCGCAGCGAGCTTTGCAGACGGGCTCGCCGCGCATTTCCAGGCAGCGCCCGACGACCACCTCGTGACGACGGCGCCACAGACCGACGCTGCACGACAGCGACTCCGGGAACTGGTCGAGAATGCCGGCGGCACCGTCGAGTTCGTTCCCGACGAGCGGTTCTGCTGTTCGCCGGCGCAGTTCGACCGGTGGGACGGCGAGGGCCGCTACCGACACGAGGAGTTCTACCGGTTCATGCGCCGGGAGACCGGGTATCTGATGGACGACGGCGAGCCGGTCGGCGGCGAATGGAACTACGACGACCAGAACCGGGAGACGCCGCCGGAAGACTGGGCGCCTGCCGAGCCGCCGACGTTCGCGCCCGACGAGCTAACCGACAGCGTCCGGCAGTGGGTCAACGATACCTTCGCAGGTGGGTACGACGACCCGCCCTTCGGCGGCGACTGGGCCGACCCCGAGCGGTTCCGCTGGCCGGTGACGCGACGGCAGGCGGTGCAGGCGCTCGACCACTTCGTCACCCACC